>JAAYCF010000319.1 GCA_012744415.1 Thermotogaceae bacterium | reverse complement strand
TAGTCGCCCAGCAGCGGCATATGCGGCATTGCCACCCACTTGACCGTCGGCGCATTGCATTTTTCCAAAAGCAAAGTCCGGAATCCTTCTATATCGACGCGCCGCAACGGGGTCCGCAAATTGGCTTCGATGACATGATTGCCGATGATGATCAGGTTATCGCGAGGGAAATCCTGTGAATAGCCATTAATCAGCGCCTCACTGCCAAAGCGCGTTTTTACATCCTCTTCGCTAAGCACGGCCGGACGGTAGACCTTGACTCCAAGGCTTTCTAAAATATTGACAAGCTCATCGTTTTCTGCCCTGATCAGATCGGCTTCTGTCAAGCCTCTTTCGCTATCGACGATACAGGCATCCCAACTTTTACCGGCATTTTGGATGGTCATTTTTTGTTCCGCCTCCGGTAAGACCGTTAAGGCTTCCCGCAGCCATGCCGCCTGAAGCGATGGGTTAAAACCACTTGCTTCACCGACGATTACTTCTTTTAACCGGCCATATTCACTACCAATATAAACGGTCATTTCACTCTTCCCGGTTTCATTAGTTGCTTCATGCTCCGGATCGGAGTCGCGCTTGATCATTGTTGAAACCTCCCTATCATTAAATTCTGATTGAAACCATTGTTCAACCGGTAAATTCGGATTGCGCTCAACGATAAAGGCGCCGCCAATTTGCCTTTCCTATCCACGGCTGGAATACTGGCTTTTGGTACACATCGATGATAAGTAGCCCCTACAACAAATTCTATCATTCTCCGAGCAACCAATCGATGGCATTGATTTTTCTGATGCCGCCATAATCTGCTTCAGCGAAAACTTCGTCGAGTGTTAGCAGGTATTTGGGGTAGTTGTTGTGGATTTTCCTGAGTGGTGAAAGCTCTCTTTCAAGGACTTTTTCATCAGGCGCATTGGTAGCGACTTGAGAATACATCATTCCTTCCGGAGCAAGTGTCACAAAATCGACTTCCCCGTTCCCCAGTTGCCCGACATAAGTTTCATATCCGCGCCGGATCGGTTCCAGATAGACCATATTCTCGAGAATGTGGCCGTGATACGCTTCCTTACCTATGAAGAGAATGTTCCGAAACCCGATATCCACTGTGTAGTATTTGCTTTGCGCCGACAGACACTGCCGCCCTTTGATATTGTAACGTAGCGCTTCGTAGAGCAACAAACTCTCTGTCAGCCCCCTACTTTTCGACCGTCTTTTGGCCTACCCCTTTTCCCTGTGATTTCAGGGTATCCACGTTTTTTTTACGGAAGCCCTGTTTCCAATATCGTGGAACAAAAAATTCGCAAGGTTCTCAAGATTTTGAATATCGGCGATCTTAAGTCTCGTAACAACATCTTTGAGCAATACAAAATTCTAACGTCTCTCAGATATTCTTTCGCTTCTTGCTTTCTATCAGCGAATTGGGCGATTAAGGGAAAAGATCCAATTTCGACGTACTGAAAGATCCAATTTCGACGTACTGATTGAACTTTTCCGCTTTTGACATTTTTTGCTCTGAATTGGGCAGTCCATAGCAAAACTCTTTGAAACTCAAGGGCAGCATCTTTAGTTCGACGTATCTCCCCGATATAAGAGCTGCTAATTCGCCCGATAATAAATAAGCGTTGGAACCAGCGATATATGTCGCAGTAGCTTTTTAAGAAAAAACTGTCAAAGGTTTTTTCGAACCGGTCGACGTGTTGAATTTCGTCAAGAAAATATAGTTCATATTATCCGGTAACACCGATGAATGGATCGCTTGATACAGCGATCGAACTCCGTCACGTTTTCATATACGATATCTTCAAAATTAAACGATACAATCTGTTTTGTATCCGCACCCTGTTCGAGCGAGTAATCGCAAAATATCGCCAGTGACGTCGATTTTCCGCATCGGTGAACCCCGGATACTACTTTGATGACTCTTTGTTCTTTCCACCGTATCAACCAGTCGAGATAATCTTTTCGTTCAATACGTTGCAATCGCTCATCTCTTTTCAATATTATTGAAAGTATACTCGGTTTTTTATCGATATCGCAAAATTATCGGAATACATTCCTAAAACTTTGCCATTTTCCGATTTTTAAGGTATCTATTCCGTTTTTTTTTCGTATTTGCTTCGCGGTTTTTTATTAGTATCCAAATAAGAGGATAGAGGGGATTTCGCGCGAAAATGCCGTATAATACCGGTTACTGCCCTCAATTATGTTTTATCTACCGATTGTAGTCCGGCAGAGCCTTTCGGAGTAAGGAGAATGGGTCAATGAAACATAAATTACTACAGATAGGGGCAGTTCCGGCAATCGTCTATGGCGAGCCTTCAGAAAAGGTTTATCTGTTCGCGCATGGTCAGTGCGGGTATAAAGAAGAAGCGAAGGGTTTCGCGGAAATCGTTTTAGAAAAGGGATGGCAAGTTTTGAGCGTCGATTTGCCGGAACACGGCGAGCGCAAGAACGAGACGAACCGTTTCTTCCCTTGGATCGTTGTGCCGGAACTGCGCATAGTATGGGAATACCTGATATCACGTTGGGAAAGGATCGCTCTTAGGGCCAACAGCATCGGCGCGTGGTTCAGCCTTCTCGCATTTCCGGACATAACGGTAGAGAAAAGCCTGTTCGTCTCTCCGATCCTGGACATGGAGCGCCTGATCCGCGACATGATGACCCAAGCCTGCGTCACTGAAACGGAATTGGAAACTAAAAAAACGATTCCGACAACCTTCGGGCCGACCTTATCTTGGGAGTACTGGCTTTACGCGAAACGGAATCCGATTCGTGAATGGCAGTCGCTGATCAAAATACTTTACGGCGGTAGAGACGCTATGACGGGACGAGAGACGCTTGATGCCTTTTGTGCGCGTTTTAAAGCCGAACTCACAGTTATGGAAAACGGTGAACATTGGTTTCATACGGGCGAACAACTCTCCTTTTTACGCCAATGGGAAGAACAAAACAGATGAGCTCAAGGAGGCGGAACGTAAAAGAGCGAAGCGCTTACTTCGGCATTACCCTTACGAAACAGGCTAAAGCGTAATTCGGCTCATCGCCGTCGAAAGGTTACCTTTAGAAAACAAAGATCATGCCCGACTAAAGTCCATTACTGTAAAAAAAGGAACGCTTATAAAGGGTTATCTGGTTATTGAAAACCGACGATGAACCGAGATAAAGCGGCTTATGATGAGCCGTTGACGGAGCGCCCAACTTGAGTTGGGCATGGGTTTGATTCGATTGGGGTTTCGCTTGAAGAAAAGCGCTTTTCGATTGAGTCAATAACCTTCTAAACACATTCTTACCGAACACTTTCGTAAACGTAAAGCCTGATGCCCAACTTAAGTTTAATGTCGTAAAAATAAGGAACGCTTATAGAGGGTTATCTGGTTATTGAAAACCAACGATGAACCGAGATAAAGTGGCTTATGATGAGCCTTTTACGGAGCGCCCAACTTTAGTTGGGCATGGGTTTGATTCGATTGGGGTTTCGTCATAAGAAACCGCCCCTGTATCGAGACAATAACTGAAAACCGCTTAATAAGCCGAACTCAAGTTCGGCGCTCCAAACAGGCATTTCTAGAAAAGCTCTTATTATTGAGGTATTAAACTAAAGTTGGTCGCTCCATACATATTCCCTTTTTCGAGAAAATAATGTTCAAAACCGTTTATTAATCCTAACGGAAGTCAAACCTATTGGAAAAACATAGGCGTGGACCTCCAAACAGGCATTTCTAGAAAAGCTCTTATTTTTACGGTATTAAACTAAAATTGGGCGCTCCAGTAAAGGCGCTTCATAAGCCACGATAATTCGGGAATTGTTTACTTACCGAAACCGTATAACCTTCTAAAAGCATTCTTTTTTCGGCATTAGACTAAAGCCGGGCGATCCAATTCGGCGCTCCAAATCACGTGGTTAAGGTTTGTCTTTCGTATAGAGCTCCCTGAGCAGAAGGATTCCGGCGATACCGATCGCAACGACCGCTATCGTGTATACAAAAAGCAATAACACGCACAAGATGAACCAAATTCCGGTTGCCGGTATCGCGCCGCTTGCCAAGCCTGTCGCGACGGCCAGCATTTGAGAAGAAGCCAGCGATACAG
>JAAYCF010000318.1 GCA_012744415.1 Thermotogaceae bacterium | reverse complement strand
TCTGCGGCCGAAACAGCTTCTTCCCCAGAATGAACCGATAGAGTTTCTAACCCCAGATCGTCGGCATATTCGCAAATGACCTGCCGGGTTGCCGCGTGGTCCTCTACGATGAGCGCTCTTAACCCCCGGAGCGAAATGGCTGCATCTCGCATCGCTGAAGGGAGTTTCTTTCCAATCCCGAAGGCGGCTTCAAAAGTGAACAGACTACCTATCCCCGCTTCGCTTTGCGCTTCAAGAATCCCCCCCATCAATTCGACCAGGTTCTTCGAGATCATCAGCCCTAAACCGGTACCCCCGAAACGTCGGGTGGTCGACGCGTCAGCTTGGGAGAAAGCGGAGAACAAACGGCCCGTTTGTTCCGGAGTCATACCGATGCCGGTATCGCGTACCGCGAACGCCAATCGCGCCTCCGTTTCTGTACGGGAAACTAATGAAACCGTTAGCACGACTTCCCCTTTTTCAGTGAACTTGATGGCGTTGGCGCAAAGATTGATCAAGACTTGCCCTAAACGTAATGAATCGCCTAACAGAGAAGGAGGAACCCGCGGGGATTTAGTTAAAACGAGTTCAATCCCCTTTTCCTGGGCTTTTTTTCCTAACAAATTGGAAAGATAATCCAGCGTCTCATCAAGGGAAAATTCGACAGTTTCCAGAACCATCTTGCCTGACTCGATCTTCGAAGTATCTAAAATGTCGTTAAGAATCCCCATCAGGTTTTTTGCGGCGTTAGCGACCTTTTCCACGTAATCCTTCTGCTTCGCGGTCAAGGATGTTTTACCAAGGAGGTCGTTCAACCCGATGATGGCGTTCATTGGCGTTCGTATCTCGTGACTCATATTGGCCAAAAAGTCGCTTTTGGCTTGTGCCGCCTTCTCCGCCCGTTTTCGATTTTGGTCCGCTTCTTCTTTCGCCGCCCGCATCTCCCGTTCTGCGGTTGTCTTTTCAATCAGCAACTCTCTTAACCGCTTTCGATTGGCATAGTCTGATCGGTATCGATGAAAAGCCAGCAGATTGATTGCTCCTACGGCAATGGTTAATAGAAGCGTGTTCGATAAAAGGGGAATAAGAATCTGAATTTGACCGACGAACCGTAGGGCGATGGCGGAAAAAGTGAGATAGGAGAGAGCGTAGAGGAGAATCGATTCCACCGGGTAGAAGACTTTCATGATTAACGTCCCGATGATGAAGGTGAAATAATTGAGAGGAGTAGTGCTATCTCTTTGAAAAGCCATTATCGAGAGCGTTTGAGAAATCAACAGACACAAGTAAGGAAACAGGATCGCGATATATTTAACCGCGTTTTTCTTGAAAAAAACGCGATACGTTACCAGATAGGCCAGTACAAGTAACGCATTGACTAACAAAAAACCGAACTCCTCCTCCGTGTCAATAACCGAAAACCGAAAAAGGAAGTATAGTCCTCCTTCAATCAACCCGAGAAGAAATGCGAGAACGAGAATGGTTTTATGGCTTCGTTGGATGATCTCCTGCTCTACCGCTTTTTTGTCTTCCGGATTAGAAATCGGATGAAAAAGGAACTGAAAAAGTTTCTCCATTTCTAAGCGCCTCCCCGCGAAGTCCGGAAAGAAAGTTAAATACCCTTCAAAAGCGAGAAAATGTATATGAGAAAGTTTACCATAAACTGTGTCTCAAGATGCTGCTATCTTTATGTTCGCGAGGCGCGGTTCCGGGTAAGCCGCTCCAATTTGCGAGAGCGATAACGCCTTCTGCGTAGAAGCAGGTCGAGCTAAACCAGATGAACTGGGATGGGGAAGAGGCAAGAAGCAATCGAGAAACCTTGAAATAGAGATAGCGAAAAATCTGAAAGGTGGGGGCTTGCGCGATCCTACCTGAAATAAGCGACGCCGGCTTTGAAAATCCTCGATTCACGAATGTTCGGGATATTTTTGTACAGGTCCTCATAAACTCTTTCAGAGTGGGCCATCTTGCCAAGTATTCTGCCGTTTTCGCTGACGAGGCCTTCGATGGCGTGAAGCGAGCCGTTTGGGTTTTCTTTGTACTGCGTGGCGATTTGATGATTCCGGATCAATCTTTCCAAACCCTCCGGATCTCCCACCAATCGTCCTTCTCCGTGGGAGATAGGCTCCTTGATGATCTCCCCTTTCTCATATTGCGAGAGCCAGGGGGAATCATTCGTTTTTACTTCTATTTCCACGAATTTAGAGATATGCCGGCCATTTTGGTTGTGGGTCAAAATAAAAGGATTCCGATCGATGTCTACGAACGTGCCGTAGGGAAGCAACCCCGTTTTGATGAGCGCCTGAAACCCGTTGCATATGCCGATGATCAATCCCTCACGCTTGTTTAATAAACCATAAATCGCATTCTGGACGCGTTCATTTTGGAGAAGGATACTGATGTACTTTGCCGAACCCTCGGGCTCGTCCCCGGCGCTGAACCCTCCGGACAAGGCCAGTATCTGACACCGATCGATTTTTTCAGATAGATCCCGCATTGATGCGTTCAATCGTTCAGGCGTAAGATTATTGAAAACGTGTATATCCGTCTTGGCGCCGGCTCTCTGAAAGGCTTTCTCCATATCCCATTCGCAATTCGTTCCCGGGAAAACCGGGATAAAGACGGTCGGGTGATTCTTAAGGACGATGTTTACGGTTTTTGTATCCTTGTTTTTCTGTTCTTCCGATTTTATCGAGCAATAGGAACGAAAGTCGATCTCAGTCGGGTAGATGTTTTGCAGTCTTTCCAAATTGGTCTTCAGTATCTCTTCTAAATCCAATACAGTCGCTTTATGCTGAATCATCGCTGTGGAAGTGGTCGTGCCGATGCGGGTGCAATGATTGCGGAGCGCGTGTTCCGCGTCTTCTTCTCGCATTTCGAACAAGAAGGAGCCGAACATCGGCTGAAAGAGCGTATTTGTTTCGC
>JAAYCF010000317.1 GCA_012744415.1 Thermotogaceae bacterium | reverse complement strand
GTTCGCGTAGCCGGATTTCATGATCGCAAATGGGTATTTCTGCGCGAACCGTTTAAAACGGGGAGTCCCCTGAAGCAGGACTTCGATATCTGGAAGCGAAGCATCCTCATTCCGGACCTCAAAACGTTCGATCCCCTTCGAAAAAATAAGCCGATCAGGGAGCTGGGCGGGATCGATAGTCCGGTTTTGAGCGAGGGCGAGGATGTCTCCGGCTTCAATCATCCGGTCAAACAATGTTCCCGAAACGGGATCTTCTAAAAGTTTTTTCATCGATTCCGTTTCCGCGGCGAGCATGGCCTTGGAATCTGTCTGACCGGATTTTTCCATCCAGAAGCGGACTTCGGCCAATTGCGAATCCCTAGGCTGCCGAACAAATGATTCAGCCGAAAAAAAGGTCGATGATTTTCCCAAAACAGCAACTGAGGAGTCCGGTTCCTGTGCATAAGAAGACGAAGCGGCGTTTTTCAAACCGGAGAGAGAAACATCGCCTTTATAAACGCCGACGGCAGTGAGGATGTTTTTGGTTCTTAGAAGGACATCCAGGCTTGGTGGGAAGCGTTCATCTACTTGAGCAAGGCGGTTCCTAAGCTCAGAGAGAGTCTGATGGGCGGTGAAAGGAGCTGCGGATACGGAAGCTTGTTCGGCCGTTACCAAAGGTTCCGTCAAGCGCTCCTCATAAAGAACTTTATCAAATACCCCGTCACCAAGCTCCGGTGAGATCGTGATATAGGAGATGCCGGCATCCCGGAATTTACGGGAGAGTCCTTCGGTGTGAAATCCTCCTGTGACTATCGCAACCGTTCCTTGCAGGGACGGGTCTGTCAGCAGTTTGCCCGTGAAAATTTCGTCGCGCTCTTTAGCGGCCGCGTAGAAGGCGAGGGAAAGCCCGAACTCTTCGGAGAGCCTGGCCGCGGTCATATCCTCACGGGCGGCTGAAAGATTTTTTTCAAGAAAAGCGAGCGTGTTTGGGGTCGCCTCCAGGGATAGAACGCTTTGAGCCAGATAAAAGCGCCCTGTTTTTTGCCAAAGCGCATCTTCGTCCTTGTTTTTGATCAGGGAAGCTGCGATGCGCTGCGCCATTGTTTCCAGCTCAAGCCAAAGCTGAGCGGTTAAGAGGGAATCTTTAAGTTTTATGACTTGAGTTCTGCAAATTCTAGGTGACGAATGATGTTAAGTGCTTCAAATAAAATGGCTTCCAGCCGAAATCTCCTATACCACGCAAGGCAAGGAGGTCGGCATGGAAGCCATAGGCAAAAGAACGCCCAAAAAAGTTACGTCCTATCTCTCGGTTTTCTTGAGACTCTTGAGCAAACCTCAGCGGAAACACTTCCTGGGCTATCTCGTCGGACTGATTGGCCTGATCAAGTTCCACTCGACGAGGGAAATCTCCAGGCGCTATCTCAAGACCACTCCCGACAATCTTCAGCGGTTTCTCAACGCTCGCGCCGGAAATGTTTCCCGTATCGCTTCGGCCAGCCAAGATTGGTTGGCGACCTCTTGCACCTTCGAAGAGACTCTGCTTATCATCGACGACACCACCGTCGAGAGACAAGGCCCCGCAATCAAAGGTATTGGAATTCATCATTCTGGCAATGGCCTTATCAAAGGGCAGTGCGCCGTGACCTGTATTGTCAGGATTGGCGGCCAGTGGTTCGGTTGGGACATCCGGGGCTATTGTCCCAAGACAGCTTGCCCCAAGGGTACTTTCCAGAGCAAAATCGATCTGGCCAAGACGATTCTGACTTCGTTCCGCGAACAAGTCAGCGCTCCGTTCATTACCCTCATGGACAGCTGGTATACCTGCGCCCCTATTCTCAATCTGATTTCGGCTTCGGGAGGGATTTACGTCGCAGCCATCAAACGGAACCGTTACGTGGAGATCCATGGCGTCAAGAAGGTCGTCAGTCACCTGGCCAAGGGACCGAGAAGATACAAGACCATCCGCGCCTCCAAGAAACAACGGTTCAAGGTGGCCAAGCTGATCGTTTTTCTGCCAAAAGTCGGAATGGTGGCGCTTTTTATTACCAAAGGCGCGGGAGCCAAGGCCAGATTCCTGATCACCAACGACCTGGCCATGACCGAGGCCCG
>JAAYCF010000316.1 GCA_012744415.1 Thermotogaceae bacterium | reverse complement strand
TCATCCGCGTGAAAAGCGCGCCAGGAAGCCCAACTTCTTGAAGAAAGATCCGCGGCGCCATTCATACTCCGCAGAATGATCCCGTCAAGCGTCGGCGTTTTAGCGGAAAAATCCTCCAATGAACGACAATAAGCGCGTTCTTCCCACTTCGATCTCTCGTAGCCATTGATTTCCAGAAGCCGGTTTCGAAGCGAATCATTTGCCCGCGAAAAAACCGCGATCTTTCCATTATGATTCGTTTCAGTACAAAGGAACGCCTCTTCCCCCAAAGTGATCATCGTCTGTTCCAGGGTTTCCGACTTATAACCGGGATGGACTTGAAAAAAAACGCATCCGGGGTCTTCGGTATTGACCACGGCGATGATCTCGCCCGCTCCGTTTTCACAAATATAGACGCAGTCCTCAAAGCGCTCGCCCGACCGGCAATTGGGCAGGATATGACTTCGCCAATAATCAAATCTTGCCGTCTGCCAACTGTACTCTTTTCGATCATTTAACAAAAAAACCATTCTCAAAAACTCGCGAATGCGCGCGTAGTCCTCTTTGTTTGTCAGTTTACGAAAATCGAAAAGCATAGAGATACCTCCAACTGGTTGCCCATAGGCGATCAGAAACGTCTGAATATGAAACGGCCCAGTGTCTTCCGATGTATTTCGACGCGGAGCAAATCAGCGGTTCGAAAACGCTAACGGTACTAATTATAAGGGGGGAGCCGATTATTCGTAAGTGCGAAAAGTCATCTTTTTTAAGAGCATCGGGTTATTCAGGTCATTGAATCGAAAGAAGAACAGCGGTTACTTATTGAAAGGCCGTTGTGCTATTATGTATCAAGATATCAGATATCCTCCGGGAGGTTCGTCACGTGATAGAAAGAGCGGGGTGGAAATGCCGATCGCTCATCATTTAGGGCAATCGGATGAAGCGCCAAATGTACAATTAGCGTATGAACTGGTTCAGAACAGTGATACGATCGGCATTTCGGAAATCGCGGCAGGTTTGGATGATCAAAATGAAAAAATCGCGGCAGATTGTCTCAAGGTGTTGTATGAAGTAAGTTACCGAAACCCGATGCTCGTATCGGCTTATAGAAACAAGTTCATTTCCTTGCTCCGATCAAAAAATAACCGGATGATCTGGGGAGCGTCCATCGCATTGGCCCAAATCGCCCCGTTCCATCGGGAAGCTCTTTTTCACGAACTTGATGAGATCTTGGAGGTCTATCGTAAAGGCAGCGTCATTACCGTTGACAATTGTATCCGTCTATTTGCAGAGATCGCCATCGGGGATAAAGAACGAGAAGAAAGGATATTCCCAATTCTGATCGAACATCTTTCTAAATGCAGACTAAAGGAGATACCGCAGCACGCGGAAAGTATCGCTGTTTGCGTCACTCGGAATAACTTTCGCACTTTTAAAGAGGAAATTGAAAAGCGTAGCTCTTTACTGACGGACTCACAGAAGAAACGGGTTGGTCGATTATTCAAAATTCTTGAAAAGGGTTCGCGGAATAATCATCCGAACAACGGCTAATAATCCTATGGAAACGTGGTAAGCGCGTTTTAAGATTATTCCAGTCTTCAAGAGAGACGAAAGGCATTCAGAACGCACAGCAATGTGACACCAACATCCGCGAAGACAGCTTCCCATAAAGAAGAAAGACCGAAACCGCCCAGCAGCAAAAAAAGCGCTTTGATACCAAGAATTAGGAAAATATTCTGCCAAATGATCTTTGCGTGTCGATCCGCAGAGTCAAACAACGTTGCGACTTTCGAAATCTCTTCACCCGCAATCACGATATCGGCTGACTCTAAAGTTATTCCGCTACTTTTACTGCCCATTGCGATACCGACGTCCGCTCGGCGCAAAACGGGCGCATCATTGATTCCATCGCCGATGAATAACGAAATGCCATCCTGGTCCCGGATCGTTTCGTATTTCTCAATCTTCATCTCCGGGGACAATTCCGAAAAATACTGGTCTACACCCAAGCGATCGGAGACTTCTTTCGCCGAAGATTCACGATCTCCGCTTAGCATAAAAGTCTTCAATCCTCTCTCACGCAGGTAGGCAATCAGTCGCGCGGAATCGAAGCGATCCGAATCGGAAAAAGAAATCACGCCGGCAGGGAAACCCTCGACGGCGACAAAAAGCGTTGTCAGCATCTCACCTCCGTCAATCGAGCTACTGATCTGAATTTGGCGTGAAGCGAGAAATTTCCGGCTTCCGAGGAGAATTTCGGAACCTTTATATCGAAAGGCGAGCCCAAATCCGGCGGTTTCCCGATGTTCCGTGACGTCATCGACAGAAAAGTCTTCAGGCAAAAAGTCGCGTAAGGCTCCGGCCATAGGGTGCAAAGAATGATACTCCCCGATAGCGGCGAATCGCAGCACCGTTTCCTTCGAATAAGGCGCGAATGAAGAAACACGATCAACCTTAAGGATTCCCGTCGTCAAAGTCCCTGTTTTATCAAATATCACCGCTTTCGCGTTCAGGATCGCGCGCAATAAATCAGCAGGAGGGGTATGATGGCTGCCTTTTACCAGAATACCCCGTTTGGAAAGTTTTCCGACTGCGATAAAGGAAGCGAGGGGAATAGAAAGCACCAGGGCGCAAGGACATGAAATCACTAATAACACCAGCGCCCGGTAAAGCCACGTTTCAAAAGATAACCCCCATAATAGCGGCGGTAGAATCGCAATAACCATCGCGCTAAAGACGACGATCGGGGTATAAACGGAGGCGAATCGCGCGATCCACTGTTCCATCTTCGACTTTTTCAGAGCAGCTTCTTCGATGAGCGAGAGCATTCGAGCGACGGCGGAGTCCTCGTACCGTTTGGCCGCTCGAATGCGGAGAGTGGCATTCGTGTTGATGAAACCGGACAGCACTTCGTCGCCCTTCTTATACTCCCTCGGAACGGATTCCCCCGTGAGAGAGGCGGTGTCGATCAGGGCTTCTCCGGTCTCGATCTTTCCATCGAGAAGGATGCGTTCTCCAGGCTTCACGATGAATATTTCTCCGGGATTAACTTCCCGCGGATCCTCCAGAGATACGGCCCCTTCTCTTATAACCGAGACGATTTCCCGTTTACGGTCCAGCAATCCGAAAATGCGGTATCGCGAACGATTGACGGCATAGGCGCTTAATAATTCTCCTATTTCGTAAAAGGCCAT
>JAAYCF010000034.1 GCA_012744415.1 Thermotogaceae bacterium | reverse complement strand
GATTTCGGGCAAGCTAATGTAATCGACCGGCACACGCGCCGCTTCTTGCTCGAAATGGTGATTGCGCTGACGAAACGGGACGCTTTGCTCCTCTCGCAAATTCTGTTGGAGAATTTTCCGTTAAAAAATGAGGACCGGTTTTTGACGGAAATCCGATCGATGTTTGCGCGATACTACGGAAAGTCTCTCTCGGATTTTAAATTGAGCGATTTGATATTGGACGAGTTTCGCATCATACGGAAGTATAAAATCAAAATCCCGGGGCAGTTGCTGCTCTTGGGGAAGGTCATCTTGGAGATCGAGGGCATCGCTCGGAGAATGGATCCTTCTTTTAACGCGATCCAGTTTATGGAAACCTATCTCAATCAACGTTGGATCAGTTTGTTGGCGGATCGGTTAAATGCTGCCCAGGAAGAGATTTTATGGAGCGTTTTGATGATACCGCGAAAGATCCAGCAATTGTCGAAACTATTCGATTCGGGAAAACTGAACCTCGAACTGGACTCTCCCAAAATCGAGAGAAAAATCGACGGGATGCGGAAGTCTGTCAATGTCTTGGCCGTTTCAATTGTTATCGCGGCGCTATTGATCGGATTGAACAATTTCGAAAACCAGACGGTCGCTTATGTGGCGCTGGCCATATTGGGAACAGCGATCATTTACGGGATTCTATTTGGAGAAAGGAGGAGTTAGTATGGCGTTTTTTGAGGACATCTTCTATCTCGGTGTGGGCGCGGTTTCTTCGCTGAAAAAGAATGTTGAAAAGCTTGTCGAGCAGGGAAAGGTTAGCCAGGAAGAGGCGCAGCGGTTGTTTGAAGACCTCAATCAAAAGAATGAGGCAGATGAACGGTTGAACCCTCTTTCACTATCCATGGGCTTTATTATGTACACTCGGAAAAAAATCCAGGAACTTTTGGAAGAACTCCAGGAAAGAGGAAAGATCACGAAAGAAGAAGCCAAGAAATACTATGAGAAGTTTATGCCCGACGAACTTAAAGAAAAAGCGAGTAAACAGTCGGAGTATGTCACGAAGGAAGAATTCTCGAAAATTTTTGAAAAACTCGAGGCGATAGAGAAGAAGCTTAAGGATACCGACTGATCCGTATCATGGAAATGATCATCGTTGTCAGCGTCGTCCTCATAACTGTAGCGGTCGTTTTAGTCACGTTTTTTGCATACCTACGCAATATGAAACGACAGCAGGCATCTCCTCAGTTGGATATTTCGGACCTGGAAGAGCGCGTGCTGGAATTGGTGAATCGATTCCAGCACATTTCGGCTACGCGTATCAACACATTCGAACTGAAGATTAAGGAAATGAACCAATTGATCCAGCAGGCGAACGAATACTACATGAGACTGACCTCCGTTATCTCGGAAGCCTATAAGGTGGAATCAGAACTCTTAGAACGATCCCGGAAAAAAGATATGGAAAACCTCTTCGAAAAACCCCAGAAGCAGAAAGAAGAAACTGAAAACGTGGTAGAATACGCCGGTCCTCCAGTCTTGGAAAAGAAAGAGCCTTTTAGCCCCGTACCGCGGGAAACGGTTGACTTACAGACGAGCTCGATAGAACACCAGATACTCAACCTTTCCTCCGAAGGACAGAGCGCGGAGGATATTGCAGAAACCCTTCAGATAGGTAGAGGTGAAGTGCAGTTGGTTCTTGAATTATTCCGAAGAAAGAATAAATAAAACGGGGGGCCGCAGCCGTGAGGAGCGTATTAAGAGAGAAATCAAGGGATTTTTTTGAAATATTGCGTTATGACCGCCGGGATTGGATGATGTTCTGGGACCGGTATATCTCAGAAAATCACGAGTTCATGTCCGGTTATTGCCGCGCCTTGGATTTGGATCGCGAGGCGGTTAGGGCACATCTTTATGCCTATGAAAGACGATATCTCGACGGTTTAATGGCCGAGAACGAAACGATTAAAAGCATCAAGGCCAGGACGGCAAAGGATTTGTCAGCTCTCCAGGAACAGTTGAAATTGAAACAAGCGGACTTCACGGTCTATATGGTGGGGGCGTTGGGTTTGCGCGAATTTATCGCTTACCCCGGAGCGCGCGGCTTTGTTGTCCTAATGGACATCATCACGTTGAAAAAGCATGACCGTTTGATGCAAATGCCGGAACGGACCGTCGCATGCATCCAACAGATACGAAAGATCATAGACAGTTCAGAAGGAGGCGTCGTATGGGTATCAAAAGAATAGGAATATTAACGAGCGGAGGAGACTCTCCGGGCATGAACGCCGCTTTGCGCGCGGCTACACGCTATGCAATAAAAATGGATTTGGAAGTATATGGCGTTTCACGGGGATTCGCCGGGATTTTGGACGAAGAGATCGCCCCGTTAACCTACAAAGATGTCGCGGGAACCATGGAACGAGGGGGCACGATCTTGCGGACGGCGCGCTGTCCGGAGTTCAAAGTCGCCCAAGTGCGGGAGGAAGCCGCGGACAAACTCAGAAAACACGGGATCGAAGCCCTGATCATTATCGGGGGAGACGGCAGTTTGACGGGAGCCGCTTTACTGAACGATGATCACGGTATTCCGTGCGTTGGTATACCCGGGAGCATCGACAACGACATCTACGGCACGGATATGAGCATCGGCGTGGACACCTGCCTGAATACCGTGATGGAAGCCATTCAAAAGCTCAAAGACACTGCCTCTTCTCACGAGCGGGCCTTCATCGTAGAAGTAATGGGCCGGGAATGCGGGTATATCGCGATGATGGCCGGCATCATCACAGGCGCGGAAGCGGCCGTCATTCCCGAGATACCGATCGATTACGATAAGCTTGCCGAAAGACTCCTGGAGGAGCGAAAACGGGGAAAGATCAACACGATCATCGTCGTCGCGGAAGGCGCCGCCAGCGCTTATACGGTTGCCAGGCACCTCGAGCATCGCATCGGGTATGAAACGCGGATAACCATCTTGGGGCACGTGCAAAGAGGAGGAAGTCCTTCCGCTTTCGATCGTATTATCGCTACTCGAATGGGGTTGCACGCGGTAAAATCTATTATGGAAGGCCATTACGGGGTCATGATCGGGTTGCAAGCCCAAGGAATGGCGCTCGTTCCGTTCTCCGACGTACTGACGAAGAAGAAAAAACTAAATATGGATCTTTACGATATCTCTTACCTTCTTTCCTAAAGGTAGGAGGAACCGATACATGAGGAAAACAAAAATAGTCAGCACGCTCGGACCCGTTTCGAGTTCTGAGGTGATGATCGAGCGCTTGATCGATGCGGGAGTGAATGTTTTTCGTTTGAATACTTCCCACGGGAAGATCGAGGACCACACCCAAACCGTTCGTCTAATCAAACAGATACGAGAGCGACGCCGCGCGCCGATTGGCATCTTGATCGATTTGGAAGGACCGAAGATACGGATCGGCCAATTTCAATCCGGGTCGATCCATCTTTCCAAAGGGCAAGTCTTCACATTAACCGCCCAAGAGATCACGGGCGACGAGCGAATTGCCTCCGTATCTTACAAAAACCTGCCGAAAGAAGTTAAAACCGGAGATTCCCTTATGATCGCAGATGGGTTAATCGAGCTAAAAGTGCAAAGCACTGACGGAACGCAGATCACAACCATCGTCGAAAATGGAGGCCCCCTCTCCGGAAGAAAAGGGGTCAACGTACCGGGAGTCGACATCGGTTTGGAGGCGATCACGGAGAAAGACAAAACGTACATCCGTATGGCCGTTGAAGAACAGGTGGATTTCCTCGCGCAGTCCTTTGTGAGAAAACCCGAAGATATCGATGTTTGCCGAAACGAAGTCAAACGCTGGGGTGGATCGGTCCCGATTATCGCGAAAATCGAGACCAAACAGGCTTTAGGGTATCTTAACAGCATCCTTTACAAATCAGACGGGGTCATGGTCGCTCGAGGAGACTTAGGGGTCGAAATCCCCGCCCAGGAAGTCCCGCTCGTACAGAAAAAGCTCATCGCGATGGCGAATGCCCAGAGCAAAACCGTGATCACGGCCACTCAGATGCTCGAGTCGATGATCGAGAATCCCCGTCCAACCCGGGCGGAAGCTTCGGATATCGCTAACGCCATCCTGGACGGCACGGACGCGATTATGCTTTCGGCGGAAACCACCGTAGGCAAATACCCGGTGGAGGCTGTCCAAATGATGGCCAATATCGCCAAGGTGATCGAAAAGAACTGGGAAAGTTTCCAGCTTCGCCCTTTCGAGAATCCGCTGATTCAAGAGATCTTTCTGGACAACCCGGAAGAAGCGATTGCCCACGCTACCTGCGATATCGCCCGCCAGTTGGCGATCGAAGTCATCGTAACCTCGACGGTCAGCGGGAGAACGGCTCGTATGATATCCAAGTATAAACCCCCGTCCATACTCTTGGGAATCACGCCCGAAATTGCCACCTATTACCGTCTCGCTTTGGTTTGGGGAGTATGGCCGGTCATCGTGGAAAGAACGCAAAACACGGACGAAATGGTGGCCATTGCCGAGAAAAAAGCAGTGGAATGCGGTTTCGCCAAGAAAGGGGATCGCCTGTTGCTGACGGCGGGGATACCATGGGGACATTCCGGATCCACCAACATGCTAAAAATCCATACCTGTTCCTAACGCTGCTTTTTTTTCTCCTTTATCCGGCCCTTTTCGGGCAGAAACTCCAGATTATGGTCTCTACGGCGGGTGTGATGACGGAGCCGGAATCGCTATTTATCAAAGAATTCCGAAACGAGTTCGCTTCTGCGTTCGAAAGAAACGCGTCCGGCATTTTCTATTCGGCTAAAGCGATGCCGGTATCAATGCAATTCTTTAAAGAAAACGAATCTCTCTTCCTTCTCGCCACGATCGAAGGCGATCCTTTTTACAGGGAGGGCGGATTCCGTTCTTTGGATCCATTGAGTCTTTCCCAAAGCGTGACCCAATGCCTGGAAAACCTCCTGGTTTGGTTTTTTTTACGCCATGCCTTTCAAACCGAAAAGAGAATCGGACTCTCCGATCTCTTGTACGAATATCCATACTTTTCCTCTGACGGCCGCTACTTCACGTATATCACAGAAAAACGGACGGGCAATGCCAACCCTTTGATTGTGTCGTTGACGGAAGGAACGGTTGATTTATTGGAGCTGCCGTTGAAAACCGAATTCTTCCCCCAATGCCACGGAGAGTTTTTATACTACCTTCAAAGCCTGGAAGGAACGCGGGAAATTCGGCGAGTACCACTGAGCCGGCTAAATGAAACCGGAGAGGGACTCTATGAAGGAGACGTTACCGGATATCGCATCACCGGAAGCGAGTTGTTATGGAGCGAAAAAGGCCGATTGAGGACAAAACCGATCGACGGAGAGACTGCTTACAGCGAAGAAACCTTGCCCCAGAACGTTTCACACATTCAATCTTTCGATATCGCCGACGACTACTGGGTAATTTCCTTAAGCAAAGACGGCGTTCAATACGATCTTTACCTATATGATCCGATGAGCAAAGCCGGATTCTTCCTAACCAATACCCCCTATCAAGAGGTAGACGTCCGTTTTTCCAAAGACGGGATGATGCTCGTCTTTTCTTCCAACCCGGACGGAAACTTCAATCTATTCTATATAGACCTCCTCAACAACCGCTTGGGCCGATTGACACAGAACATCTTCGACGAGTTTTATCCCGCCTTCACGCCGGACGGAAGCGGACTTGTTTTCTGCCGTTATGAAACCAAGTCCGAGCCTTATATCGTAGCGCTTCCGCTCCGTTGACGAGTCTCTAAAGATATGCGATTCAGCCGCTCTTGATAAAACGCGGGGACCGAAATAAAAAAAGAGCCGTTCGCCAAGCGAGCGGCCCTTTTTCTTTAGAACGTCCGATGGACGCTCCGACTTATTTTTTTACCATTCTCTGGTTCGAGTCGTATTCCTGAACAGTGCCCAGATATTCGAAGTAAAGCATCAGCGCGTCGGCTAAAACGAATCCGGTATCGTACCCGTTGGCTTTATTGTCTTTCAGTACGTTATACCCGTCTCCGCCGCCCGCCATATAGTCATTCGTCGCGACTTTGTATACTTTGTCCATTTCCAAGGCTTTGCCTTGAATCAGCACGTTTTTGACTTGACCGTTTTCAACCGTGAAGGTGATGCCTCCGAACTGCGGGAAGGCGCCTTGACCGGCGGCGACATTGGAGGCGAAGTTGAGAAGTCTCATCACTTCGGATCCCGTCAAGTTGACGATATAGATCATGTTGCCAAAGGGAAGGACGGTTAAAACGTCACGGTAGGTGATGTCTCCTGCTTTGATCGAAGCGCGAATGCCCCCACCATTGGTAATCGCGAAATCGGCAAGACTCTTCCAAACCATCGCGTCGCTCAACAGGTTCGCAAGGTTCGTCGCTTTCGACCGAACGTTGCTGCGTTCTCCGTCCAACTGAATCGTTGTTTTTCCGATGACTTCGTTCAACTTTTCTCCGCCCAGATTGTAGAAGTATTCCATTGCGGCCAACACTCTCGGGTTTTGCTCGACGGGTTCGCCAACGAAATCATAGACCGTTTTGTTTTCCGCATCTTTACCGGCGATATACTTCAGATTTACCGGAATCGCTTCCCATTCCCAATCGATAATTTCGCCGTCGACGATCCAGAGATCCAATCTCCCGAGGTATTTACCCCATTCCCCGGCTTGTACGAGGATGGTATCTCCGTAAACCGGCGCTTGCGTGAACAGGGTATGGCTATGGCCGTCTACGATGACATCGATACCGTCTACGGCTTTCGCCAGCATATCGGAAGAGGTGGAACCGGTCAGCGGTTCTCCGTAACCAAGGTGAGTTAAGGCAATAACTATATCCGCCTGCTGATTGAGTTCCGGAACAAGCGTTTTAGAAACTTCGATCGCGCTCTTGAAAACGTACTCTTCGACATAGATCGGCTCGAGTACAGTGATAGACTCGGTGCTTAATCCATAGATCGCGACTTTCATTCCATTCAGTTCCTTTATCACATAAGGAGTAAAAGCGTTTTCACCGGTTTTTGTCATAATGTTGGCGCTCAAGGCCGGGAATTTCATGGCTTTGATTTG
>JAAYCF010000315.1 GCA_012744415.1 Thermotogaceae bacterium | reverse complement strand
ACCAGCCGTTCGAAAAAGGCGGCTTTCATCGGATCGGTAAGGTGGTGAAAAGAGTAGACGCATAGGATCTTATCCGGCAGAATGTCCGATCCGTCTCCGCTTTCTACGAGATTTTCGAAGGATCCTCGGAAGAATCGGACATTCGTAACGTTCCTTTTGGAAGCGGTTTCTCTAGCCTGACGAATCAACGGTTCGCTGATATCGATACCCACGACGTTTTCGCATAGAGCGGCGTAGAAAAAAGCCCAGCGTCCCAACCCGGTTCCGATGTCCAGCAACGTCTCCCCCTTCTGCAGATCCAACCAGGGGGCGGCTTTCCTTCCGACGATCGTAATGATCGAATCCTTTTCGGTATTTAGTTCGACAAGTGGAGAGTTTTGCCCCAGCTTTCCGAACTCTGCTTCCAAAGCCTCGCGATGATAAGTTTGTTTTGACATGGACCCTCCGGTAATATCTGATTTGTATGATAAACTATTATATCAGAGCGCTCTTGTTCAGACGACGTTGGAAAAGTTCCGTTGGTTCTCTTAATTCATGAGGCATTAACAAGAGTTTCGCGCTTCAATACCCGCATGTTTGTGGGTTCTCTTGATCTTTACGGCAAAAAGTTTGTAGGGAGGATGATCGGTTAATGAGACGTTTTTTGTGGATGATCGCCGGACTCAGCGCTTTGTGCGGCTTGTTTGGTGGAGATTTCGATATCCAAGCCCATCGCGGCGGGAGAGGGCTCTTTCCGGAAAACACCATGGCGGCGTTCGTTTATACGATTGAAAATCAACTCGCCAATACGCTTGAACTGGATGTGGTTGTGACGAAAGACCATGTCCTCGTTGTGTCTCACGACCGGTTCCTCAACCCGCAAAAGATTCAGAAAGACGGCCGGTTTCTGATCTTCCCCATTCCCATTTATTCGTTGACGCGAGAAGACTTGAAAGGCTATACCGCCGGCGTGATGCGGTCGGATTATCTGATCGCGGGTCAGAAACAAGTACCGGGCGAGCCGATTCCGACGCTTGAAGAAGTGCTGGCGTTGGTAAAACGCGCGCGTCTCGAAACGGGGAGAAAGATTATGCTCAATATCGAGATGAAGATCGTTCCAGACAAACCTTCGGAGAGTCCCGACCCTGAAACCTTCGCGCGCCTGGTCACCGATCTGGTCTCCGATTCGGAGATGGCAGATCAAGTGATTATCCAGTCCTTTTATTGGGAGATGCTGCTTTTGGTTCGGAAAAATAACCCGGCATTGCAAACGGCCGCACTGTACTCGACGGCGAATACGCTAAAACCGGGATACTATACGCCGGAAGGCCGTCCCTTACCCGATGAAGAACTGTTCCGAAGATTGTCCGGATTGGGCGTCTCGGTTTTCTCACCCCGCCTGGAAGACTTTTCACCCGACTGGGTGGAAAACGCGCATCGTCTGGGTATACGGATCATCCCGTGGACCGTTAATCGGGTCGAAGACATGGAAACCTTGATCCGTTACGGGGTTGACGGTATCATCACCGATTATCCTGATCGCTTGAAAGAGGTACTGAAAACATTAGAGAATGCTCAATCCGGCGGATAATGTATCGTTTCCTTGATATCGCGATAAATATTCTTCAACTTAGGGTAAATCTTGCGGTAAGCCTTTCTGTAAAGATCGCGATAGATTTGGGCGTTTTCGGCCTTCGGCCGGTAGGTCTTCCGGTAGCGAATCATCTCCCGGATCGCCTGAGAAAAATCCGCATGGATATGCAACCCGACGAATCCGATCATCGCGGCGCCCAGGGTGGCGGTTTCGTGTTCGGCCGGTTGGAAGACTTCCCGATTGAACATATCGGCGGTGATTTGGCAAATCGGGTCGCTTTGAGCGCCCCCCCCGGACAAATGTATTTCCGTGATCGGTATCTTGGACTGGCGTTCGATCTTTTCCAACCCATCCATCAAACCATAATTGATTCCTTCCACGATCGCGCGGTAGATATGCATGCGCGTATGCACTTCTCCGAACCCGATCATCGCTCCCTTCGCGATCGGCGTTTTCACGTGCGGGCTCCAGTAAGGTTGAAGAAGCAATCCGTGGCATCCGGGTGGAATCTCGGCTAAACGCTGGTCCAGAAGCTCTTCCGGAGAGACGCCAATCTCTTTCGCCCGATGGACTTCCGCCATCCCGAACTCCCGCTTAAACCAAGTGATCATCCAATATCCCCGGAAGATCTCGACTTCGGGATTGTAGGCCCCCTTTACCGCTGCCGGATAGGCGGGTAAAAACCGGATGGGTTCGACATACTTCGGGGTGGTGATCTGTATTGTAGCGGTCGTGCCGAGGCTAATTGAGGCGGCATGCGGGGCGACGCACCCGCTGCCGATCGTTTCGCACCCTTTATCGGAGCCGCCCGCGATAACACGTAGCCCTTTCGGCAATCCACAAGCCTCCGCCGCTTCGGAGGTCAGCTCTCCGATGATAGCGCCTGGCTCTGCTAACTGTGGCAGTTTGGACCGATCGATCCCGAATCCGATCCATTTCCAGCCGCCGGGACTATCCCAGCGATGGTTACGGTAGTCGAAAGGGAAATGTCCGATCTGTGAAGCAATGGAATCCGTCCATTGTCCCGTCAAGCGATAGTAGAAAAAACCGGAGATCATAATATAGCGGTAGGTACGATTCCAGATTTCTCTCTCGTGATCGATCATCCAGTTTGATTTGGCATTTGCGCAGATGATGTCTACGGTATTTTGCATCCCGCTAATAAAAAAAGCGGCGCGGTCTTTCAAATGAAAAAGGATTTTTCGCGACGATTTTCTTTGGTCCAGCCAGATGATCGACGGACGCAACACACGCCCCTCTCGATCCATCGCGACGGCCGTATCCCGCAAGGTGGAAACCACCATGCCCGAGAGGCCAGAGAGCAGGGCGGCGTGGTTCTCCTTCAATTTTCGCACTGCTGAGCAAAACCCTTTCCAGTAGACCTCCGGATCTTGCTCCGCCCAACCCGGTTGTTTCGAAAAATAGGGCTCGTAAGCGATCTTCTCGAATCCAACTCGTTTTCCCTGGGGATCGATTATCGCGACCCGAATGCTTTGCGTGCCGCAATCAACAGTTAATATGAGCGGATGCACCTTATCACCTCATCAAGGTAGAACTCCTTACGAGGGATTATAACTCAAATATCGATTTTGATAACATACTCACGCATACACACAAAAAATGAAGTATACGGGCGATAAACCTCGATATGCGGAATTAAGGGAAATAGGTCAGGAAATGCAACCATCGAAAATTGTGATAGAATCCCTTAGAGAAGCAGTAGATCATCGGTGAGCATCGAAAACCAGGAGGGATATCGTGATAAGAGTCGTTTGTTGGGGTTTAGGAGCCATGGGTTCCGGTATTGCGAGAAACGCCGCCAAGAAAGATCAAATTCACGTGGTCGGCGCGATTGACAGAGATGAAAGGTTAAAGGGAAAAGATCTGGGCGAGTACCTCGGTTTGAAAAAACCGCTGGGTGTCAAAATCGATTCCGATCCGGTAAAAGTTTTGAATGAAAGTTACCCGGACATTGCGGTCATCGCGACGAATTCTTTTGTCAGCAACGTTCTTCCGCAAATTATGCTCTGCGTTGAGAAGCACATCAATGTGATTACCATCGCGGAAGAGATGGCTTATCCCTTTGAAAGCCACGAAGAAGCGGCGCAATTGATAGACAGTATGGCGAAAAAATATGGTGTGACGGTATTGGGAACCGGCATCAATCCGGGTTTCGTGCTGGACCAACTGATTTTGAACCTTACCGGGGCGTGTCTGAACGTCAGGAAGATCACGGCCAGAAGGATCAACGATCTCTCGCCTTTCGGAAAGACCGTTATGGAAACCCAAGGAGTGGGATCGACACCGGAACAGTTCAAAGCCGGGCTTAAGAACGGGACGATCGTCGGGCATATCGGGTTTCGACAATCCATCAAGATGATCGCCGATTACTTGGGTTGGCAACTGGACCGGATCGAGGAGGAACGCGAACCGATCATCTCAAAAACCCGAAGAGAAACATCGGTCGTGAAAATTGAACCTGGAATGGTGGCCGGCTGCAAGCATATTGGTAGAGGTATTATCGGGAATGAAGTGGTGATTGAACTCATCCATCCGCAACAAATCCATCCCGAAATCGAACAGGTTGATACGGGCGACTATATCGTGATCGAAGGCGATCCGACTGTCTCGATGGCGATCAAACCCGAGATCCCGGGCGGAAAGGGAACAATGGCCCTTGCGACCAATATGATCCCCACCGTGATTGATTGGGACCCCGGATTCTATTCGATGGCCGATCTTCCGATACCTGTCTGCCTGCCTCAAAAAGAAGAGTGATCCCGAGATTATGCCACAGACAGCCAATAAAGGGGCGTGGGTGAAAATCTCTAATACCGTTCTGAAAGTCGGGGAGCGGGCGCCGAATATTCCCGAAGAAACGGCGAAAGTGCCGTTGATTATGCATTTAAACGGTTTTCTCCTCTCCGATGAAGCGCGATTGGGAGATTGCGTCTCGATCGAAACGTTATCGGGGAGAAAAGTCTCCGGCGACTTGATCGAGATCAACCCCCGCTACACGCACTCCTTCGGAGAGTTCATCCCGGAGTTGGGAGAGGTCGGGCCGCGACTCCGGAAAGAGTTGGAAAGGAAGGAAGAATCATGACGTCATACCAATCCGTGATGGCGCGAAAAAACGAGATCATGAAAAAAGCGGTCGGAATCGACTATGACCGTTTCGAGGTGGAAGGGTGCGCCTTCGATTACGAGAGAATGATGCGGGAAGTGGGATACTCTCTCGATGAAATCAAGACGATTCAGCGGGCGACCCGTGTGGGGCAGACGCCGTTGATTGAACTCAGAAATATCAACCGTCTCATCCAGCAGATCAGCCCCTCGGGAAAAGGGGGACGTATCTTCCTAAAAGACGAGGCGGTGAACCCGTCCGGAAGCTTCAAAGACCGGAGGGCTTCTGTATCGGTTTATCAGGCGGCGAAAATGGGTTATAAAGGTGTCATTGCAGCGACAAGCGGCAACTACGGGGCCGCCGTCGCCTCGCAAGCCGCAAAATTCGGGCTGAAATGTATCATCGTGCAAGAAACCTTTGACAGCCGGTTCGTCGGCCAACCCGAGATTGTCGAAAAAGCGAGGGCCTGCGAAGCGTACGGGGCGGAAGTCGTGCAACTGTCGGTCGGTCCAGAGCTGTTTTATTACTTTCTAGTCCTGCTGGAAGAAACTCAATATTTCAACGCCTCGCTCTACACCCCATTTGGCATTGCCGGCATCGAAACGCTCGGATCGGAGATCGGCGAACAGATGAAAACGCTGACGGGGGATTATCCGGACTATGTGGTGGTAACGCACGCGGGGGGAGGCAACCTCACCGGCACGGCGCGTGGTTTAAAACGTGTCGGCGCCCAACGCACGAAATTTATCGCCGCGAGCGTCGATCTACGGACTCTGCATATGGCCAGCGATATCGATTTTAATCGGAAATCCTTCACGACGGGTCATACCGGTTTCGGGATTCCTTTCGCTGTCTTCCCGGATCGTTCGGACGTGCCGAGAAACGCTGCCCGCCCGCTCCGGTATATGGACCGGTACCTGACGATCACGCAAGGGGAGGTCTTTTATACCACCGAGATGCTGGCCCAACTGGAAGGATTGCAGCGCGGTCCCGCAGGAAACACTTCTTTGTGCGCGGCGATTGCCCTGGCGAGAAAAGTGCCTTCCGGAACCACGCTCGTCGTACAAGAGACTGAATACACTGGCGCGGGGAAATGTCCGACGGCGCAGTTGACCTTTGCGAAGTCCAACGGCATAGAAGTGAGTTACGGGCACCGGACGGACAGCGTACCCGGCAAAAATATCCTGATTCCCCGCTCTCCCGAAGAATTAGGGTATGATGAGGCGGATATGGACGCCCTGAGGGCTTCATACATCAAACAAGTCATCAAGCAGTATCAAAAAACCCGATTCTCGGAAACCGAAAAAGCGTTCTTACAGGAAGATTGCCGTATCGATCGGCCAACACTCGAACATTTGATCGAGAAAGACTAAGGAGGGAATAATGGCAACGAAAGGAACTTGGAACCAAGCGAACATCCGAAAGACCAATCCGGTATTTTCGCCCTTTCGGGTCACGATCGAAACCCCGTTCTACGCGAACAACATCTACCCGGTTTCTAACGTGAAAGAAGCCTATGAAATGGCGAAAGACTCTCCGGGAACGATCGTCACCTCTCTCAAGGTGAAGGATCCCGAAAGGATCGGTTTGGACAACAACGCCCACGTCTTATT
>JAAYCF010000314.1 GCA_012744415.1 Thermotogaceae bacterium | reverse complement strand
GTTTTGGACAGATAGGCAAAAGAGGCGGCCACCGTCGTTTTTCCGGTACCCCCTTTGCCGCTCATAATGGCGATATGTTTTATCACGCGGATCCTCTCCCTATGGCTTCGATAATCTGTTCGAAAACCGGCCGGTATTTCGGCAACTCTTTTAGAATCAATTTTCCTTCCGCGTAGGCGGATGCGATTTTACGATCGAAAGGCAGGGTGGCGATCACCTCGGCGTCAAGATGCCTGATTTCTTCCACATAGGCGGTCGAACCGGCATCAAATCGGTTGAGCACAACCCCGAAGGGGATCTTCATCTCCGATACGACGGCGATGGCGGCGCGCAGGTCATGCATACCGAACGGGGTCGGTTCTGTCACCAGTAAAGCGAAGTCCGAACCGGCCAAAGATTCAACCACCGCGCAGGATGCCCCGGGAGGCGCGTCGAGGATTCTGATCTCCGAATCTTTCGAAGCAGTCTTTTTCAACTGGCGAATAACGGGAACCGCGGAGGGTTCTCCAATATTCAGGATTCCTTCTCCAAAGGAAAACCCCTCTTCCGTTTTACCCAAACGGATATTCCCGATCGTTTTAGGAACCTCGGTTATCGCTTTTTGTGGACAAATTTTCGCGCAGAGGCCGCACCCATGGCAAAGGGCGGCCAGAACGGCCGTTTTTTTCGGAGCGATCGTGATGGCCGAGAATTGACATTCTTTCATGCAAAGCCCGCAGCGGTCACACAAGTTTTCGTCGATGTGGGGAATCCACTTTTCCACATTTTGCGCGTGAATCGGAATAAACTTCACAAATAATGACGCGTTGGGTTCTTCGGCGTCCACGTCCAACAATTGGGCCGTTGTTCCTTTTTGATGGAAAAGCCAGGCAAGATTAGTCGAGAACAACGTCTTGCCTGTCCCTCCTTTTCCGGATAAAACCGTGATGCTATACATTGCCGGCGAGGTAATTCGATAGCGCTTCTTGAGCAGTTACTCCCGCAGACACTGCAACACGAATACCCATCGTATCAAGAGCGGCTTTCGCATTTGGGCCGGGCGCGGCGCCCAAAATGACCTCCACGCCTTTCTCCGAAGCGAACTGCGCAATGCGGGCCCCCATCCCGTGTTCCTGCTGATAGGGGTTCTGAAAGGATGTCCATTGTTGAGCTTGCGTGTCATAGATCAGAAAAAAGGGCGCGCGGGCCAACCGGTTGCACACCAACGCCTCCGCTGTTCCACCCTCTGCCGTTACCATTACTTTCATGCTGTTCCCTCCCGAAAAGAAGACTATTCTTTTCCCAATCGTTCCTGAATATAAGCCAACCGTTTCGTTAAAAGCTCGTGCTCTCTTTCCAAAATGTCCCGTTCGGTCTCAGCGGTATTCGCCGGATAGTTACCATCCGGATCGCTCCAAAACCGTCCGTAACCGAGCCCTCTGCCTATCCGACGCCCGAAGGGGCGCGCCCGAAAACCTCTCGGAATCCCGCAACCGATTCCTCTACCCCAAACTGGGCCTGTTCCATCTCCATATGGCATATTCTCACCTCCTTTTATAGTAGTTGTTTGGTCCGTAATCGTTTTTGAAATAACTCTATTTGAGAACCCATCCGATCTAAATCCTTGGAGATCATAACCAAGACTTCTTTTCCTCTGTCGGTGATTTCGTACTCTTTTTTGGCCGGTCCGATATCCTCTGTTTTCCAAGCTGAATGGATCAATCCGTTTTCTTCGAAAAACGTCAGAATACGATAGATGTTACCCATCGCCCCAACACCCGGAAGATGCAAGCCGAGATCAGTTAATTGCTTTGCCAACTCGTAACCGTGACACGGTTTTTCATAGAGAAGCAGAAGGATGAATCCTTCAAACAATTGCCGGCCTCTTCCGAAAGTTCCTCGACCCATGCCATGTCTACCTTGCATTTTTAACCTCCATATATATGTAAAACGCATATATATAATATCACTATTTTTTCGTTTTGTCAAGCGCTTTGGAATTTCAGGAGCGATCCCCTGTTTACGCGCCATAGAAACGACGGGATGTCGCCTTCGAGTTCAACTGCGAAGAAGCCCTTCGAAAACACGAAAAAGGGTACCGCGGACCGTTCGGAAATCCCGCAGTACCCTCTAAAGCCTATTGTGTGTTACGCTAAGTTTCTACGGTAAAAGGTTTTCCCTTCGTATGAAAACGCAAGGAGCTTTTTTTGGGCGACGAGATCGTCGATCAGCGAAAAATCCGCATGCTTTTGTTCTAAAAGAAGTCTGATGACGGTTTCTCTTACCGGATGGACCGACGTGATGCTCAAGATATCGTTTGCTATCGCATCGGTGACATAGAAGCGTTCTTCACTTTCATCGCCGGTGATACACGCGATCTCGTGTTCGCACCGGTTTTGGACGATCCGGAGAGCATGCCTGAGCGTTCTGACATCCGGCCGCTCGACCCAATTTTCCGCCGGCGGTCTGATCGGAACCATAAAATACGATTTTTTCGGCCGTATCTCGGATAGAACCCGAGCGATATCGTCAATCTCTGATTCACTATCGTTCGCGCCTTTAATCACCATCGATTCGGTGACAAGGATCCCTTGATATCGTTTAGAAAAATCGATAATCCCTTGGATCATTCCGTCAAATCGGAGAGAACCGTAGGGCCGGTTCACCTTTCGCCACATGGGATCATTCCCCGCATCCACCTTCATGGAAACCCAATCAGCCTGCATCAATGCTTCCTGAACCTCTTCCATCGACATCAGTGACGCGTTGGAGATCACCGCCGTCTTCAGCCCGTGGGCTTTCGTTTTCATAATTTCTTCTTTCAGGTTTACGTCCAAAGTGGGTTCACCGTCAGGCACAAAGGTCACCCAATCCACCGGCTCTCCTGTTTCTTTAAGGCGCTGAAGTTTCTCGGTTAGCTCGCGATCGATCTCCTCGGGGCTATAAAACCGCTTTCTTTTTATCTCCATTGGATAAGTTTTTCCCAACTGGCAGTAGACGCAAGCATAAGAGCAGGTCTTGGGAGGAATATGATTCACTCCCAAACTTTGCCCCAAGCGCCGGGAAGGTACCGGTCCAAAGATCAACATCTCCCTTTCGCCTCCCTTTCTGATCGTATTCTCTTTATCTTAACACGAATTCCTTACTAATACACGATGCGATTCACTTATCCTGTTTCTACGAGTCGCGGCCGATTATTCCGTGCAGAAATCCGCTCTCCTTTCCTTTTACGATATGTGCTATAATCTTTTTGCAGTATTCTATTTATCAAATGGAGGTGTTCGTATGAAGTTGAAAGGACTGTTTCTTGTAGGCATTCTACTGATCTGCTCCATCTTCGCCGCTTCCACCATCGAATTAACCGTTTGGACTCATGAAGACCCGAACCGGACGTTGCTGGAAGACCGGTATATCGAAGAATTTCAAAAACTTCACCCGGAAGTGTCGATCAAACGCGTCACCTATCCATCCGCCAAGATTCGGGAAACGGTATTGACCGCCTTCTCTGCCGGAAAAGGGCCAGACATCTTCAACATGGAAGTTCAAGACGAGTATCCCTACATCGTGAACCAAAGAGTCGCGCCGGTGAACCCGATCGCTATGGGTTATAAAAACGTGGAAGAAATTTATGACGCCTACCTCGAAGGTACGCTCAATCCCGTATCTTATCAGGGAAAACTATATGGCGTGCCGCTCGAGATCACCAACTGGTGTATTTTCGTGAACAAGCGCTACACGAACGCGTTGGGAATGGACTTCGACAACAACTATCCGAAGACGTGGGAAGCGTTGATGGAAATCGCCGACCAATTAACGGTCCGGAACGGAGAGATTATCACCCGACGGGGGTTCGACTTCCGGTATCCTTACTATCTCACGTTTTTCATCCCGATGGTTGAACAATTGGGCGGTTACCTGCTTAACGAAGACGGAACCGAAGCCATTATTAACGAAAAAGCATGGATTGACGTTTTAACGTTTATGAAGGAATGGGGTCCCAGCGGACGCAATCTCGGCTCCCCGACCTATACCGCCGCGAGAAAGAATTGGAACAAAGACGACGGATCGATCGTTATGTGCGAGTCCGGACTCTACCAAATCCTTCGCCTGAAATCGGAAAACCCGGATCTGTTCCATAGCGACGATTGGATGATCATCCCCTGGCCCACCTTCGAAAACGCCGTCAATCCGGTGAAAGGCAACTACTACGGACACTATTACATGGTTAACGCGCAGTCCTCTTCCGAAAAGCAAGAATGGGCCTGGAAACTAATCGCCTATATGTTGCAGCATACCAACGAGTACTTCGAACAGGTCGGGTTGATACAACCGACGTACGAATTGATGGATTCGGCGGTTTTCAAAGAATTCCCCTTTGCCAATGTCTTTATGAACGATATGAGCCAGGCAGGGTGCGTGCTGTTGCACCAAGCGGGCCCTCGACTGGAAGAATTGATTCGTGAAGCGGTGGAATCGGTCATGCTCAGCGGCGTCTCGCCCGAAAATGCCGTCAAGACGCTTAAATCAAAAGCGACGGAAGTGCTTGAAGATTATTAGACTTTAGCGGTTCTTATCCAAGCGGGAAGTCCTTTCGGCTTTAAAAAGGACTTTTCGCTTTTTCAGGGGGAGTTATGAGGTCAGGAATAGAGAAGAAGAAAGCGCGCTGGGGTTGGTTTTTCGTGTTGCCTGCGATCGCCTATTTTTCTATTTTTAGTTTTTATCCCATCGCGAATGCCTTTCATACCAGCTTGTATCGCTGGAATCTGTTATCGCTCAACCCGCCGCGTTTTGTGTGGTTCGAAAACTATCTCCGGCTCTTTCAGTCGGAAGTGTTCTGGAACTCGGTGAAAGCCACCGCGATTTTCACCGTCGGAACATTCGTTTCTTTATTGATCGGGAGCTTGGCATTATCCATCTTGATCTTTTCGAGAAAACGCTTTCGGTCTTTTTTTCAGATGGCGTTATACTCTCCGGCGGTCTTATCCACCGTTGTCGCCGCGACGATCTGGCTTCTGATTCTGGATCCCCGAGGGTTGGGCAATACGTGGATGAACGCGCTGATGGGCACGAGCGGCAAGGATTATCAATGGTTTGCGAATCCCGATATGTCCCGGATCTCGACGATCCTTATTTATTTTTGGAAGTATATCGGGCATTTTACGATTTTGTTCATCGCCGGGCTTTCCTCCATTCCGAACACCATTCTGGAAGCGGCCACGATCGATGGCGCCGGATCATGGAAAAAGTATTGGCGGATCACCTTTCCGCTACTCAAACCAACTGTCGTCTTGGTATGTGTTCTCTCTCTCATCCAATGCATGAAATCTTTCAGCACCCAGTATCTCTTCGTGCAATCGGGCGCGCCTAAAGCGCCGATCGACGTCCTGACCCTCAATATTTACAATACTGCCATTCGCGATCACCAAATTGGCCGAGCCAGCGCGATCAGCGTCATCCTGTTTCTCACCCTTATCCTATTTAGCTGGGCACAGCTAAAATTGGGACGCAGCGAAGAAGTGAGTTTCCAATGAGCCGCACAGACTATCCCTGGAAAAGAACGGCCCGATCTTTGCGTGGAATCATTTTCGATGTGATTCTGCTGATGATCCTCATCGTTGTCCTGGTGCCCCTGGTTTTTATGATCTCCGCTTCGTTTATGGAGAGTAAAGAGGTGCTAACGATGCCCTACCGTTGGATTCCATCCGCGTTCCATTGGGAAAACTACGCTCAGGCTATCCAGGGAAACGATCAGAAGTATTATTATGCAAGAAATATCTTCAACTCGCTTTTGGTGGCGATCACGGTAACTCTATCCAATTGTTTGTTCGCGGCGATGACAGGTTTCGGTCTGGCGAAGTACCGGTTTTTCGGAAGAAAGATCGTTTTGCTGCTGGTGATGGCCACGATGATGATTCCTTTCGAAACGATCATGATTCCTCTCTATATGCTCGTGAATAATTTCGGATGGCAGGACTCCTACATGGGATTGATCATGCCGTTTTTGGTAAACGCTTTCGGGATCTTTATGATGCGCCAATACCTGTTGACCTTTCCGGAAGACCTATTAGATGCGGCCCGTATTGATGGTTTGAACGAACTGGCCATTTTCATCCGTGTCGTAATCCCCAATTCTATTCCAGCCATGACTGCCTTGGGGATCCTCACCTTTCGAAGCCAGTGGGACAGTATGTTATGGCCTTTGCTGATCACTCAGAGCGAGGAAATGAAAACGATCCCTTTGTATATCGTTAAGTTTACGACAGAAAAATACACGAACGAAGGGGCTTTGATGGCTGCGGCCGTCATCGCCAGCATCCCGTTGTTCATCGTTTTCTTCTCTTTGGCCAAGTACTTTATACAGAGCAGCTCCGTTTTTTCCGGTTCGAAGGGATAACGCCGACTATGCTATAATCAAATATCACGCAAACGGAGATGATAGCCGTGCATTTAGAAGATTGGACACCCTATTGTTTCATCATCCGCGATCTTCTCTACGAAGGCTCTTGGGAGGCGATGGAGAAGGATGCCGAACGAAGTTCCGCAGCCGTTTCTTTGATCCAACAAGCAAAGGGCTTTGAAAAGCAGGCCGGAGAGCCGTTATCCGGTTCGCTCTTTCTACCGACCGGAGCCCTAGAAATCGCCGCGTTTTTCTCGGAGTGTCGATGGGAAATGACAGGTCTTGACCGGTCGAAGATGGACGGACTCTACGATTTGGCCTCCGCCGCATTGGAAGAGGAGGATCACGAGGAAGCGCGCGCGTTAGCCGAATTGCTGGAAGAAATGAAGCGAGAGAATGCCTTCAGCGAAGAGATTTTCGGTTCTTTAGCGGTGTTAAAGGGCGATTACACGGCAGGCACCCGTCACCTGGAAAAAGCGGTTCAACTGGATCCCCGGTTTATTCCCGCTCTCAGTTCCCTCAGCCTGGCTTACTTTAACACCCATCGTTACAAAAACGCGATTGAAATCTGCAACCGTATTTTAGAAAGCCGATCCGACGACCTTCTGGCTTTCATTACCATCGTGGACAGCTACATAAACCTCAATCAGCCGGAAGATGCCCTCATCACGCTAGAACGCTTGAATCAGGCGCTACCCGGCAACATTACCGGGAAAATCCAACTTTACCGGATGCTCCGGGAACACCGGCGCGATGCCGAAGCCGACGCGATTCGAAAAGAGCTGCTGGCGATCCAGCCTTCCCAACCCAATGAATTGGAGATCTTCGTCACGCTTCTGTTTGAGATCGGCGATTTCGAAAAAGCGGAGGGCGAGATCAAAGACTATCTCACGCGAAATCCGCACCACACCTACTTAAAAATACTGCTCATCGTCCCGCTGATAAAAAAAGGGTTTATTCAAGAAGCTCGGCGGATCGTCGAAGAGTTTAAGGAGCAGAAAGTCTGGTATTACTACGGAAAAAAAGAAACGCTCGGCTCTTTTATGAGCGAATCCGAACAAAAAGGATGCGGTCTTTTATGATGCTGGCGATTGCGGGCGGCAGCGGTTCGGGTAAGACAACGGTCGCCAACCGGTTGTCCGAACGCTTGAAAGAACATTGCACGTTACTCAGTATGGACTCCTATTACGTCGACCTTCCGCCGGGCATCAATCCCGGAGATTTCAATTTCGACGCCCCGACCGCTTTTGATTTCGGACTCCTGATTAAAGACCTGATCGAGTTGAAGGCGGGAAGACCCATCCGGATGCCCTCTTACAGCTTCATCACCTACCGGCGGGAACCGGGATTGTTTACGGAAGTCAAACCCAACCCGATCGTGATCGTCGAAGGGATTCTGGTGTTGTACGACCCCGAACTGCGGAAGATCTTCGACTTTTCCATCTACGTTGAAACCCAAGATGATGAGCGGTTGCTGCGCAGAATCGAAAGAGATATGGTCGAGCGGCAACGTTCGATCGAAAGTATCATCCGTCAGTACCGACGATTCGTCGCGCCAGCCTATCGCAGTTTCGTGGAACCTCAAAAGCATTACGCCGATATCATTTTACCGAGCGGCGGATATAATGAACCCGGGTTGGAGATCATCTACAATGCGCTCGTCCAGAAAATGCGATAGAAATCTCGGAAAAAACGCGGTATCGATTATCGATACCGCGTTTTTTTTCCCTAAGCCATGTTAGATTTAAATGACGTTTATTCCACTTTCACTTCTATGGAACGGGGTTTGCTCTTCTCTTTCTTGGGGAGACGCAGTTCCAGTATTCCGCTTTCGTATTTCGCGGCAATATTTTCCGGTTCCGCATTCTCGGGTAAGGTGAACTGTCTCTTAAAACATCCCAGCCTTCTTTCGATTATGTGGTAGCTCTTATCTTTTTCTTCTTTCGTTTCCTTCTGGATGCTTTCTACCGAGAGCACATTTTCTTCGACCGCGATCTTAATATCTTCTTTTTTTAGTCCGGGGAGTTCAAATTCAAAAACAAATTCCTTCTCGTTTTCGTAGACATCTACGCTGGGTATTTTGCATCCTTTCGGGGCCATACCGCTTCCGCCGCTCAAGATTCCGCTGAATACATTGTCGATCTCTCTCTGCATGTCTAAAAAGGTTTTGTAAAAATCGTCTTCTCTCGCTTTTCGAATCATGATACTCATAATAAACCCTCCTTTTTGATTTTTATTAGTTACCTATATAGACGTTAGTTCTCTTGTTTTATTTCATACTCATTATTAGACTTTAGTCGTTGTATATCAAGTATGGTTATAACATGAGACGAAAGAGCGGTGATCTTTCTTCCGGCGTCAGGGTCGCATATCCCAAGAAAAAAAGGCATCATCGATGCCTTTTTTTCTTTCTTTTCGGAGCTACCGGTTATTTGAATAGTTCGAGCAGGTTGTTGTCCTGGAAGATCGAAACCGTGATCAGGGATACGACCGCCATGATCTTGATCAGGATATCGAGAGAGGGGCCGACAGTGTCTTTTAGCGGGTCGCCCACCGTATCTCCGATAATTGCCGCGGCGTGCGCTTCGGAATGTTTCTTGACGCCGGGTATGTTTCCGGACTCCAGGTACTTCTTCCCGTTATCCCACGCTCCGCCGGCATTTGCAGTATAGATGGCGAGCATGATGGCGGACAAGGTGGCGCCCAACAAGATACCGCCGACGAATTCAGGACCCAGCAAAAACCCGGATATGATCGGGGTCAGAACGGATAACAGAGCAGGAAAGACCATCTCGCGGATGGCTCCGGCTGAAGAGATTTCAATACACGTCTTATAATCGGGGCGGACTTCACCGGTAAGGATCCCCGGCTGTTCTTTAAACTGCCGGCGTACTTCCTGCACCATTTTTCGCGCCGCCTTTGTGACGGCTTCGATCAAGATGCCGGAGAAGAGATACGGCAACGCGGCGCCCACGATGATTCCGGCTAAGGTGAGCGTATTGACCATATTGAGAATCAGCGTAAAACCGCTCGTATCGGCAGGTCTTGCCTGCGAATAAAGGAAAGAGGCGAAAAGGGACAGCGCGGCAAATGCGGCGGAACCGATGGCGAATCCTTTTCCAATGGCCGCCGTGGTATTCCCGACAGAGTCCAGTTTGTCGGTAATCGCGCGCACTTCCGGCGCCAATTGAGACATTTCGCTGATTCCGCCGGCGTTGTCCGCTATCGGGCCATAGGTGTCCACGGATACGGTCGCAGAAACGAAGGAGAGCATCCCGATCGCCGCCAACGCCACGCCATATAGCCCGGCAAAGTAGTCGGCGATGATAATCGCGAATCCGAGCACTAAGACCGGTAAAAAGGTCGATTTCATCCCGAGCGCCATACCCTCGGTGATCGTTAAAGCCGTCCCTTCGACAGACGATTTTCCAATCCTCTGAGTCGGTTTATAGTCGTAACTGGTATAGTATTCGGCGAACAAGCCGATGATGATACCACTGGCAATCCCCAAGATCGCTGCATACCAGGCGGAAAGGGGACCGAATCGAAAACCGGCGGACAAAACGACTTCATCTTTAAAGTAAAAGTACGAAAACACTCCGTTGATCACGATACTCAAACCCGCGGACATCCACGTGGAGTAGTTCAGTTCTTTGTGGGGATGCTCGGATACTTTTTTGACCAGCAGAAACAGGATACCCAGTATACAGGAGATGATCCCGAAAGAAGCGAATAAAACCGGATAGGTAATCAGCTTCTTAACCAGCGTTTCAGAGATCGGCGTCGCCGAGTTCATCGAGGTATAGTACATATAGGAAGAAAGGACGACACCCGATATCAACGCGCCGACAAAGCTTTCCAGAAGATCGGCGCCAAGCCCGGCGACGTCTCCCACGTTGTCTCCAACATTATCCGCGATCGTGGCGGGATTTCTCGGATCATCTTCCGGAATGTGCGCTTCCGTCTTTCCGACCAGATCGGCGCCCATATCGGCCGCTTTCGTGAAGATACCGCCGCCCACGCGATCAAACATCGCGATTACCGAGCACCCGAGCGCGTAACCCGAAACAGTCATGGTGAAGGGGATAAAGTTAACCCCCAACCAGTTGGTGATAATCTTCAGTTGATCGATATGCGTTTGTCCCAACCAATCTCCGAAGACAACATAAACGATCCAGAGTCCCAGAAGCGCGAACCCTCCGACACTGAGTCCCATGACCGACCCGCCGCGGAACGCCACTTTCAAAGTCTTGCCTAAACTTTTGCTGATTCTCGCCGCGTTCGAAACCCGCACGTTCGCGATGACGGCAATTTTCATCCCCACCCAGCCGGCGCTGGCGCTCATGACCGCTCCGAGCAGGAAAGCGATTCCGGTGTACCATGACACCGACAACCATAACAAAGCGACGATAAAGATGGCGATCGTGAAGATGACTTTGTACTCATGCCTGACAAAAGCGTCTGCCCCTTCTTTGATCGCGTCGGCGATATCCACCATCTTCGGCAGACCGGGATCCAGTTTCTTTACTCCGTAAAAATTGATGGCAGCCAATGACAAAGCGCCAACCACAGCGATTAAAATGAATGCTGTCACATTAACCCTCCTCCATATGCTGTATCAGTATCGAACAACCACTTTCCATTGAATAAAACATTGACAGGCCGAATCTTTTCCAATTCCGATTGATTGAGTGCAAACGGGTCTTTGTCGAAAAGCAATGCATCGGCATAACCGCCTTTTCGGAGATTCCCGGTTCGTTCTTCATCGAATCCGCTCTGAGCCGAACGGTAAGTGTACATGTGAAAAACCTCTTGTATCGGAAAGAAACGGAGCGCGGATCGGATATTTTCCCACGGATCCACCCTCTCGACCGGCGCGTCCGTTGATAAAGCGATCGGAACCCCTTCCTCGTATAGGGCGGCAAAAGGATATCCGAGCAACCGGTATCGCTGCTCCCCTAACACTTTAGGAGCTAACGCCACGTCCGAATCATAGAAGATCGGTTGAAGGCTAACCCACAAGTTTTGACGTTTGATCCGCTTTATTTGATCCCGGCTAGCCATTTGAAGGTGGATGAGCCGGTGCCGGAGGGGATTATCCGAAGGAGCGCACCTTTCAAAGCTTTTTAAGGCCATTTCCAAAGCCGCATCCCCGATAACATGGATGCACAGGGACAATCCGTTTTTTTCGCATCCTTTGACGTACCGATCCAATTCATCCCGGGTATAGTAAACGACTCCACAATCGTTGCGCTCACCTTCGTAAGGCGCGCTCAGGTAGGCAGTTCGAGCCCCCAAAGAGCCATCCAAAAGAAGCTTGACCGTACGGATACGCAAGTGGTCTCCAAAGTCCCCAAAGAATTCTTGAGGCCGGTCCATCCATTCGGTAAAATCTGATTTGGATCTGGGTAGCAACTTTTCATAGACACGAACCCCTTGATGCGTTCGGAGCAAAGAACGTAGAGTCCGATAATCCACGTGGCCCAGATCATCGGTATGGATCGTGGTGACTCCGTTAGAAAGGCAGCTATCCGAACCGGCTTTCAATATCCTATTCAAAAGTGTTTCTGTCAGAACACTCTCTTCACTTATCGCCCCAAGCGCGCGTTCCTTAAGAATCCCACGCTTGATGTCCGAACTGTCCACCCCATCCCATCGGTCAAGACGGAACATCTCGACGGCTTGACTGTTCGCGCAGGCGCAGTGCCCGCATTTCCGGGTCAACACGACCGGACGCTCGGAATCGATCCGATCCAACACTTGTCGATCGGGATAAATCCCCAACAAGTCTTCATCCCAACCTCTGAGTAGCACGACCGGGCTTTCAACAGAGCGGATGACGGCTTCAACTTCGATAATCGATTGTAACCCCGATAAAGATGGAAATACGGTACTCAACCCAATACCCATAAGGTGCGCATGCGAGTCTACGAATGCGGGTAACAAAAATCGATCCGACACGTCCTTAGGGTTATCGGCCTCCGGATCGCGTTTGTCGTACGGGACTTCGTTCAATGGGTAGATATCCGCGATCTTCCCGTCTTTTATCGATAAGTTCCCCCTCCGGTATTCTTTGACAGAAGAGTCCCAATATTTGGCGTTACATAGATACACCCGAGTCCCCCCTTGCTCTGCTAACCTCTATCGTGACAGACGGATTCTGAATCCTGAAAAGTTCTTATTTCGAGAGCGCTTCCGTTTCACGCTTAAAAAACAAATCCAAATAGTTCGACAGGTCGTCTTCGTCCACCTCGTTCTTTTCATCGAAGTAGTCGATGTTTTTTTCCATCTCATCCGAAAATTCGTCGGCCGATTTCCAAACGGTTTGCTCATTGGCTTCTTGAGGACCCTCCGATTCCGCTTCCGCAATCAGCGTTTGGGCTAATTGCAGAACCTTGGGAAGGTCTAATTCGTCGAAAACAAGATGTTTAACTTCCGCTCCGGCTTTTGGTTCTTCCTCAAACGACGCGTCCGACCGTGACGCTTGTAAAATCTCGTTTTTTGCGAGCTGAGCAATCTCCTCTTCGGTCAACGCCGTTTCGCCTGTATCGCGTTTTCTCACGTCTATTTCGGGGTTCTCGCTGAAGAAGCGGGCGATATCTTCTATCTCGGCGGAAGCCATCTTCTGGATATCGATCTTCTCTTCAAAAGGCGTATCGGACAGTAAAAGCAACTCGGCCTCATCGTCTTTGGAGGAGACCGCCAATGGAGGTGATTCCAGTCCGGTAGGGCCAATCGGGCTAACGGTGACCGGAACCGTGTTTTTCGCCAGTATCAGTCGGACGGTAAACCGGCTAAAAATGGCGAACTTCAATTCCATAAAGAGAGAGAGGGCGAGTGTCACGCCGAAAACGATCGCGATGGTCAAAAGGACCGGTGGGCTGTCCTTACTCACGCTCTCCGCTTGCACTGGAGTCGACGGAGCGCTCGTTTCGATGATGGGCGTGCGATTTTGATCCTGCGTGTAGTAATAAAAACCGGTACCCATCTGTCCTTCGATTTCGATAATCTTATTCAATAGGTCACCCGCGATCGGGTTGTCCCGATAGAGGCTCAAATTGACTTTCGCGATACTGTAGTTCTGATTTTTAAAGGCGCTGACACCCAACATAAATTTAGCGTTCGGAGTTTTCGCCTCGATATCCGGATCGAGTTGAAGCGCTCTCGACAAGTATTGTTCGGCATCAGCGTAATTCCCCTGATTGTAGGCATTCTGACCCGCGAAAAACAAAGACATCGCCTCGTCTTTGTAGTTTTGAGCGAGAAGGGCAGAGCTGAATGAAAGAAGCGCTATGAGAAACCACAAAGCGTATTTCATGGCATTAACCCGATCTTCCTCAAGGCATATTGCCCGTTTTCGGAGGTTAAGATCATCATTTCCTCATTACGAATCTGCGCGTCGATGACTTCTCCGTATTCCTTCAGATCGATGTACGACCCTTCGGAAGGTTTGGGCGATAAGAAGACGCCGGCCACTTTATTCCTCCCGACCGCATAAACAGCAGTGTCGGTGGAAAGCAGCTTGAAGCCCCCAATCTGGTTGGAAGAGGCTTCATTCACGATCTTTCCATCCAGACTCAGCGCAACGAGACGATAGGCTGAAGTAAGGATAAACAAGCGGCTCTGTTTCAAAAGCCCGTCTAAAAAATGCTCATTCTGCTTCGTCGGCTTATAGATCTCGGCGATCTCTTTTCCGTCGAAAAGGTAGAGCCCGATATCGGTTAGAATATAAGGATAAACGCCATAGAGAATGATCTTCCCGGTCATACCGGGAATTCGGAAGGAGGAAGCGGGCGTCTCCAGGATCAATCCGCCATTGTCTACCAGATAGTATTGCCGATCGCCGGCAAACGCCATGGATCTCACTTTTCCGCGGATATCGGGATAGGATTTGGTGAGCCCGTGCGCTTTGACATAACGGTAAAGAATTTCCTCACTATAGAACGCCAATTCCCCGTCCTCAAGGGTGAAGGCTTCGACCGGTCCTTTGAAGATGCGCACCGGCAGTCCGTTCACGATGCGAACGACACCTTCGGCGTCAAAGATAAAGTCCCCCGATCCGCTCGTCACGAAACCGTAGGGGGAATCGATCTCCGGCAATGGAACCCGAAAGCCCGGATAATGCACAAGCCGATTGCTGAGGTAAAAGTTTTCCGGTAGCGCCAGCTGATAATAATCCTGATGGCCGGGTACGTATCGATGGATTCCGCCCGTTGTGGGCGTTGAAAAATCTGGTACGACCTCTTGATAAGCGGCGTGGGTTGTTGTCGCGCTCTCGCTCGAGGGAAGGGTCGACGCGATTTTTTCATCGTTCGGTCCGCCGGATTGCCCTTGCACGATTGGTTCCACGCGTGTCCCGTCAGCAGTGGACTTGCCTGCGGTTAATGAATCGGGAAGCACCGTTCGCGTAGCCCACGATGAGAAGGTTTCTTCTTCAGAAGGGCCGTTGCCGATTCCGGCCTTCCACGTTTCGATATCGACCCCGGTCGTCGCCGAGGGCGTTGGCAGAGAGACCATCGTCGCCTGGGCGTACGTCTGGGTACTAATGGTAGAAAATTCGAAGAAACTCAGAGGACCCGAGAGGGTTTCCGTACCGGTGGAGACAGAGTCGGGGTACTCGTAGCTCCATTCACGGTACAGATCGTCCTGATACTCCGGGATGATGACTTCTTCGATCCCTTCCTCCAAAAATTGCTGTATATACAGTAAGGTGTCTTTTTGAACATAGTTCTCATAAAAGGAATAGTCGAAAACTTTCCCGTATACGTTCTGCAACGCGTTTGGATTTTCGATCGTCGGTAAAAGCGCGCTGTAGATCGACACCACGCCGTCTCCTTTGGTGACGGTCAATTCCGGATAAAACTTTGCGAGCTGGGACGTTTCGATATCGGCCTGGAAACCCGGGGAACTTCCGCCGATAAAGGCATATTCAATGTCCGGCCTGATTGACTGGCTGAGTTCTTCGACGATCTGGCTGTCCGGCAATATTTCTGACGCGTAGGCATTCACTTTTTCCAGATAGCTGAGGTTGTTTTTTTCGATGAAGCGAATCGTGTCTTCTTCCAAACCATAGAGTCCGGCTAAAACCGTTTTTTCTTTTCCGTAAAGAAGACTGAGAAAGGACGGGTTAACGATATTCGTGCCGCCGTTGGGGGTGCTGATCAAAACAACCTTTCGGACGTTCTCTACCGCAAATTTTTCGATCGCGTACCGCACGATGAGGCCACCAACCCCATGCGCGATAATATCCATCGGCTTTCCATAACTCTGCAATGCCTGAGCCAGTTTCGTCGCCTCGAAGACGACGTAGCTGGTTCTCAAGGTTTTTTCAAAAAAGCTGGTCGCTTCGCTGACATAGTCCAAAGAGCGCGTCTCCACCAACGGATAGCTGTAGGACCAGATCGTCCGGTCCGGAAAAGCGACTTCCCATATATTATTACCCTGCGGATTGACATTCGAAATGGTGTTCGGCAAAAAACCCAAAAAATTGCGGTCAACCCCTGGGACGATCAACAAATGGGGTTTGAGCGTTTCCTGCTTCTCTATCTTCTTCTGAAAACCCCACGCAACCTTTTCGGGGTTCGATACCCGGATCCCGATCACGGAGCCGTGATAAGAGCGGGCTTCAACTACGATCGTTTCGTTGATCTTCTTAATTTCTGCCCCTGAAAAGGGATGGGCGATTGGGTTCTTCGGATCATCGATATAGTAGAGGTCGATATTGTTAAAAGCCGTACCGAAATAGAATTCTGTGGGAAAGTTGTACCGGAAAAGCATCGGCACCAACGCGAGATCATCTCTGCCGTCGACCGGCGAGAGTTCGTATATGTTTCCCGTAAACCGGCTTAAAGATTTCAATTCGAAGAGCGGATCGCCGGCGT
>JAAYCF010000313.1 GCA_012744415.1 Thermotogaceae bacterium | reverse complement strand
CGATAAATTGCTGCAATTCAGCATGGGTCACGTACGGTTCCTGATAATAACCGGCGGGGGTATCCATAATATGCAGAGTCGTATCGTTCACCAGATAGGGTTCGGTCATCGTAATGGTACCGGTCCACGGACTGCCATCGACGAACAGTTTGCCTCCGGTTAAGGCGATCATGTCATCATCTTTGGACGTGTCGAAATTCGTGAAGTTAATCGCGTATCCTCGAATACGTAAAGTTTTATGGAGAACAGCCGTGAGACGGTACATGGCTAAAATGTCCTTTTCGAGTACATTGTCGCTGATCGTCGTCACGCCATCCTTCGCATTCACCAACCATCCTTGATAGAGAGCTTCTGCGAACCGCTGTGGTGTCCCTAAACTGCTCATGAGGTACGGGAGGATCACCATACCTACCGCGCCGCCTTGATCGACCCGTCCATGCAATTCTCCGTCCGCATCATGTTCGAAAGTCCCCGCCATCGCCCCCGTAGGATTCGGGGTATTTTTGCTGATTCCGGCTGCTTCGAAAGCCAGGGTATTCGCAAACCCGACATGAACACTGTTTCCCCAGATAAAGAGCGGGTTATTCGGCGCGATCGCGTCCAGCTCCTTTCGCGTGGGGTTTTTCGCTCCCTTCTGGAGTAGCGGATCCCAACCGAAAAAGACGAGATACTCCCCGGGTTTCGCCTTCGCGATCGTATCTTTGATGATGTTCATGACTTCTTCCCCGTCGGTATATCCGACCGCCGGTCGAATATCAATCGTCGCGTTCTCGACGACCATCTTCAGGAAAGGGTGCGAATGAACCTCGATGAATCCGGGCATCAGCGTCTTACCTCGCAAATTTACTATTTCGGTCTCGTGTGTGAGGTGCCGGATGATCTCTTCATTACTGCCAACCGCGATGATCCGTGGGCCTTTGATGGCGACGGCTTGCGCGACGGTCATGTTTTCATCCACAGTTAAAACCGTACCATTAACGAAAAGCATCACCTTTTCATCTGTCATGCTACAAAACGCGATCGCGCTAATCAATAAACAAAACGTCCAAAATACCGCTTTTCTCATCTCTTTTCCTCCATTCGGCTTCGCGCCAAACGATTCCGTATCGTAATCGAAAGCCAATCGGCAGAATGCGCGGACAAATCCTTCCTCATGAATATTTTATCACACGACGAATGGTCCTTCATGGGCTTACCCTTACCAGGGACTGGTTTTAAAATCGATAATCGCCGTACTATGATAGAATACAGTCGGTATCGATCGTTCGCTGAAAAAATAATTACCCCGGATTGCCCAGGAAAGACATCGTAGGGGGTTACGAAAAGCCATATATGACAGAGGGTAAAGAGGAAACAATCAAGCGGTACTTTTCTGCTTGGATTCATAAAGGCAGTGATGCGCTAAACGATCTTTTCGAAGGTGATATCTTTTACAGCGAGTGCTACGGCCCTGAGTATCACGGGCTTTCCCAGGTGAAAAGATGGTTTTCGGAATGGAACGAGCGCGGAACGGTTATTCAGTGGGATATCAAGCGCATGATTCACGAAAACGAAGATTACGTTGTAGAATGGTTCTTTAAATGCCTCTACGATGGTAATTTGGAAGCCTTCGACGGCGTTTCCTGGATCACCTTCGGCCTTCACGGGAAAATAATCGAAGTAAAAGAGTTCCAATCGAAATCCGAACACCATCATCCGTACGATGTCCATACCATCGATTGACAGCCTGCGATCCATTCTCCTAAGGAAAGGAGTGGTCAATGAAAGCAGTGTATATCAGAAAATACGGAGCCTTCGAATCATTAAAAACGGAAGAAGTTGCAAATCCTGCCTTGACCGATGATACGGTTCTTGTTCATATCCGAGCGGCCGCCGTTAACTACAGCAATGTGGCTATCGTAACCGGAAAACCCTTCATCGCACGTTT
>JAAYCF010000033.1 GCA_012744415.1 Thermotogaceae bacterium | reverse complement strand
TCAAAGCGGAGGAAAAAGGGCTTCAATTCTTGGTGGAACGTTGGCCCGATCTTCCAAGGTACATCCTCGCCGATGAAGGGAAAGTACGTCAGATTATGATCAATCTCCTTGGAAATGCCATCAAATTCACCCAAATCGGAGGTGTCGCCTTGAGAATCCGATCGATTACAGACACGGCATCCCTCTCCGACGATAGGGAGACCGGCCGGTTGCAGGTGGAGGTAGAGGACTCCGGAAGCGGCATTTCCGAAAAAGATCTAGCCCATATCTTTGAGGCTTTTCAAACATCTGCGGCAAGCCAAACTTCAGGAGGAACCGGATTGGGTTTAGCGATCAGCAAGCGCTTGATCGAGATGATGGGCGGAACGATCTCGGTGCAGAGCCGCGTTGGAACCGGCTCTCTTTTCCGGTTTGAAATCCCGATTAAAAAGGCAGAAGGAGTATTTCAAGAACACACGCTGTCCACTGCGGAAATTACGGCGCTGCATCCGAGTTCCAAACCAGTCCGTATATTAATCGTCGATGATCTGCGGGATAACCGGGATCTGTTGCGGGCGATCTTGGAACCGCTCGGTTTCGAGATCGCGGAGGCTTGCGACGGAAAAGAAGCGCTCGAACGCTTTGATCGATGGTCCCCGCATGCCATTCTGATGGATATGCGGATGCCCGTCATGGACGGCTATGAAGCCTCCCGGCAAATAAAGAGGACGGATAAAGGCCTTGAAACGGTGATCATCGCCGTAACCGCCAGTGCTTTCGACGATGATGAAAAAGCGGTGTTATTAGCGGGTGTGGATGGGTATTTACGCAAACCGTTCCGTCCGAATGACCTGTTGTCGGAACTTGGCAGATTACTTCCGATCGCCTATCTCTACGGAACCTCGGAAGAAGCGCCGCAAAAGGAAACCCTCGTTTTTCCGAAGATAAAGAAAGAAGACCTATCCCTCCTCCCAGAATTGTTAAGACGGCGGTTGTTCCGTTATGTGGAGGAAGGGGAGATGACCGAACTGAAAGAAGCCCTAATCGAGGTGGAAAAGATCGACCCCGCAATCGCTCAGGTTTTGCTAGAGCTGGCGAGGCAATATGATTATGAAAGGCTTTCCGAACTTCTTAAGGAAAGCTAAACCTCGAATCCTTCCATACGGATTGCTTGGTTTAAAAACGCGGAAGGAGGCCAGAAAGTGGCTGAACACTCAGACCCCTTTATGAAGACCGTTCTTCTCGATTGGCCAATCGACTACGAAACGGGCTATCCGAGTGTTGATGCGTCGTATCTCCTGATCGCGCAATGGTTGAACCGTACCCTGCAGGACTATCGTTCTGGGAAGGATCTCCAAATAGTTTTCAATACGGTGCGGGCTTTCGCCGATCGGCTTCAAGAGCGTTTCTCTGAGGAAGAAGGCGAATGGGAGCGCTGCGTGGCGGCGGCTTCCGAGATAAAAGACCAAAAGGAAGAACATCTAAAGCTTCTTCGATTTCTTCGTCACTTCTCCATCGATACGCAGGTCTCGGACCATTTATTTACCGATATCGCTTTTTTTGTCTCCAGTTGGACCATCCAACATTTTTTACGGTGCGATCGGCCGCTGGCACAACGAGTAAAGTTTTCTGAACCACTTTACAGAAAACACAAAGAAGAGTACCCTTCGCCGATAAAAGAACGGGCGATCGGCGATGGAATGGATGGATGGCTCCTAAAGCGTTACGAAGAATTTTTTCGACTCGTCTTGTCTCAGGCGCGCGAAACGCGTTTTCGCATGGAACACGAACGAGAGATCGCGTTGGCTGCGATTCCCGGTCCGGCAATTATCGTCGAACATATGGAAGGAAACGTTCTGAAAGCTAACCTTCAAACGGCTAATCTACTGGGAATACCCATCGAAACGCTATTCGGTTTCCCGTTTTTAGAGCTCTTTACTCCGGAAAACCGGGAACCCCT
>JAAYCF010000312.1 GCA_012744415.1 Thermotogaceae bacterium | reverse complement strand
TCTGTGGCTGAAACGGAAGATCCCGTCTCCGAAGAAAACAGTCCCGCCGATTCGAATACCACGGGCGACGCGTTTTAGGTCGTTCTCGATAGCGTAAAGAATCGCCCGACGCCGGTTTCGGATTACCGATGAACACCGGTTTTGAAAATGATGAGTCTATGATGGAGTGGTATAATAAGAGACGGAGACGATTCCCGTCTCTTATTTTATCCTGAAAGGAAAGCAGGTGCCCTATGGAAAAGCTTGAAAAGAGAAAGAAACGTTCCGCCGTTTTGGCGCTATTTACAGCGCTGTTATTAGGGACGGCGACGCTCTACGGAGCTTATACGCTCCCCTCTCAAGTATCAAAAAAAACCACCTCTTCCTTTGGAGAATGCCGCAATTCGAACGACCTTGCCTATACCCGTTTTCACGCCGGGATCGATCTGTCGACCAACGGGTTCGAGAACACCAACATCTATGCCACCGAAGAAGGGTATCTCTGGAAGATATGGGTAAACCACGAAAATTACGGGAATGCGATCTATATCATGCATGCCGATGGAATCGCCTCCGTTTATGGCCATCTGAACCGGTTTTCGGATCGGTTTCTGCCGGTGATCCAATCCGCAATGATCGAATTCGGAGAGGCGACCTATATGGAAATCGCCTTCAGCCCGCAGGAATATACCATCCGACGTGGAGAGATCATCGGTCTATCCGGACAAACGGGAACCGCCCTTGCGCCGCACTGCCATTTTGAATTTTTCGATGTGCGCAACGACGAATATATCAATCCGATCCTCTATTTAAAAGACCTTTTGGAACCGCCGGCCGCAGATTTGAAGATAGAAAGGGTCCGTATTGACGGAGAGAATCAGAATGTCGTCGAAAACGGCACTTTTTACTTTTCCTCCGCGATACCGAAGATCGAGATCAACACTCGGTTGTCCAATCGGACCGGGCAAGGGAAGTACGGGGTGAAAACAATCACCTTTTTTGTTAACGAGGCCGAATTCTATAAAATCCATTTTGATCGAATTCCGAGGGAGATGCTCGAGAATGGGGACACCGTCTTCGGGGAAGGGTCAAATCATTCAAATTATTGGTATAAATTGTACGCTTCGCTCGAAGAGAAACCGATCGTGGTCAATCTTTGGAAAGACCTATCGACTTTTCCGGACTTAGCCGCTTGTCGGATCATCGTCGAAGATGATTGGGGCAATCTTAAAACATGGAATTTCCGGCTAAGAAGAAGGTGAGGCGCGTGAAAGGATTGTTTTGGAAACGGGAGAAGAAACCAAAATACGTCACTTCCAAAAATGAATTGTTAATTTTTTATACCCGATGCGCAACCTGCGGCGAACTGTTTCGAACCGTGATCCGAAAGAATTCGGAACTGTCGCAGAATTTTGAAAGCGAGAATACCTATGAAGTGCAGAAAGAGCTTATCGGCAGCTATTGCCCCAATCGGATACATGTACATTTGTGGCTTAATCAGGGACTGAAACTATTGAAACAGACGGTTACTGGCGGAAAATTACTCACCGAAGAGGAGTATACGCGGTTGAAGGAGGAAAAGAACCAATGAGACGGTTTTTTAGCAGTGAAAGTGTAACGGAAGGACATCCCGATAAAGTCGCCGATCAAATCTCGGACGCCATCCTGGACGCGATTATCGAGAAAGACCCGGAAAGCCGAGTTGCGGTTGAAACCATCGTGACCAGAGGCTTAGCCTTCGTGTCTGGAGAGATTAGCACCCGGGAGTATATCGAGCTTCCGAAAGTCATTCGTGAAACGATCTGGAATATCGGGTATACCCGCGCAAAATTCGGGTTTGACGGCGAAACGTGCGGCGTGCTCTCTTCTATTGCGGAACAATCGGAAGATATCGCGCTCGGAGTCAACCAATCCTTAGAAGCAAAAGAAGGGGAGAAGGCAGAAGACCAGTTGGACCAGTTGGGGGCGGGCGATCAAGGCATGATGTTTGGATACGCGACAAACGAAACGCCTGAAATGATGCCACTGCCCATTCTTTTAGCCCATAAATTGACGATGCAGTTGGCGAAAACCCGTAAGGATGGCACGCTACCCTTTTTACGGCCCGACGGCAAATCCCAAGTGACCATTGAATACGACGAACATTGGAAACCCCGATGCGTCGACACGGTCTTAATCGCCGCTCAGCACGAAGACGTCTCTTATTCCGAAATACGAGACGGAATCATCGAAAAAGTGATTATGCCGGTTATTCCGGAAACGCTTCGCGCGGATCACATGAAGATTCTGATCAACCCAACCGGGCGGTTCGTGATCGGCGGGCCTCAGGGCGACACCGGTTTAACAGGGCGCAAGATCATCGTGGACACGTATGGCGGATGGGTCCCTCACGGCGGAGGCGCGTTCAGCGGTAAAGATCCCACAAAAGTCGATCGATCGGCGCATTATATGGCCCGCTATGTGGCAAAAAATATCGTCGCGGCCGGTTTAGCGGACAAAGTGTTGATACAGTTGGCCTACGCCATCGGTAAAGCTAATCCCGTATCCATCATGATCGATACCTACGGAACGAGCAAGATCGATGAAACCAGATTAAATGCGATCGTCCGCGAAGTTTTCGACTTCCGACCCGGTCGCATCATCAAAAAGCTGGATCTCAGAAAACCGATATACTTGAAAACTGCCGCGTACGGACATTTCGGCAGGACCGACGTGGACTTCACGTGGGAACGGACCGACATGGCGACCACTTTGAAATCACAAGCAGGGCTTTAGCGTTATACTTAAAAGAATTGTAACAGAATTATTTGTTCAGAGGAAAAGGGCGCGAACAGGCGCCCTTTTTTGATCGGCCACACGAAACGGGCTATATGTGTTAAAATACCTAACAAAGATTTCGAAAGGAAAGGATGGTCTTTTTGAGAAAACTATTGATCGTTTTATTTTTAATGGCGGGGGTCCTTGTCAGCGCCAGCCACGCGCTGATACACTGGGAAAAAACCTTTGGCGGGGAGGGCGGGGATAATGTTCGAAACGCCGCCTTGCGAAATGATGGAAGCCTTTTACTCACCGGGTTCAGCGATTCGACAGAGTTGTTTACCGGGAGAAGCCGAAAGGTTGAAATTTTCGAGATCCTTTTAAACGGACGGGGTCAGCAAATACGGTCCGGTCATTTCGGAGGCATGAACGAAGACAGGGGATACACGGGGATAGAAACCTCGACCGGGAAACTGGTCATTGCCGGCGCTTCGGCGTCCACCGAAGGAGACCGTTCCGATCCGAGAGGGCTATGGGATGGATGGGTCCTCCAAACGGACGATGCCTTCAATATAGAATGGGAAAAAAGCTTTGGCGGGAAGGACAACGATTCGATCCGAGAGATTATCGAAGCGAAAGATGGCGGATACATTTTTTGTGGCTATACGCAATCCTCGAATTTAGAAAATCACCATGGAGGCAAAGATTTCTGGATCGTCCGGTTGGACGAATCGGGGAACATACTGTGGGAAAAGGTCTATGGCGGTTCTGGATTTGATATGGCTTACTCCATCGCCCAAACGTCGGATTACGGGTTTATCGTTGCCGGCTATACCTTTTCTTCCAATGGGGATTTGAAAGGAAAAACACATCGCGGGAACGGCGATTGGTGGATTATCAAGCTGAATCGGTACGGCGATATCGAATGGCATGAAACCTACGGGGGTGCCGGATGGGAAGAACCCAGAAAGGTAGCGGTCACCTCCGATAAAGGATACATTATCACCGGCGTCACTGGATCAAACGACGGTCATCTTACGGGAAATCGGGGTGGTTGGGATGTTTGGCTTCTAAAACTGAATCGATCAGGAAAAATCGAGTGGTCTAAAACTTTCGGCGGAAGCAACCACGATAAAGCGTTCTCGCTGATCATCGACCGGCGGGGCAACTTTTTTATCGCCGGATACACCACCTCCTCCGACGGAGACGTGAGCCGACTCGCGGGAGGGATGGACGCCTGGGTTCTTCGCGTGAGTTCTTCCGGTACATTGATGTGGGAACACACCTTTGGAACGGAAAAGGATGAATGCGCGGAAAGTATCCTGCAGTTACCGGACGGCACCTACCTCTTCGCAGGGGGCGTTTTCAAAGGAAAGCCGGAGGTCGCTGGCGATGATGGACGCTTGTATGAGGACTACTGGGTGGTAAATTTCCAACCCTAACAAGAAAGGAAGACTATGGAAAAAGCAATTCTCATCGGTGCATGGACGAAAGACAAAGAAGAATGGGAGTTCAACGATTCTTTGCAAGAATTGGAAGCGCTACTAAACACAGCCGGCGGAGAGAAGGTCTTTGAACTCAAACAAAAATTAAACGAGCCGCATCCCGGAACCTATGTCGGTAAAGGGAAACTGGCCGAGCTCAAGCAAGCGGTGGAGGAGTTGAAACCGGATCTCGTTATCTTCGATAATGAGCTGACTCCGGTGCAATTGCGGAATATCGAAAAGGAGATTGCCTGTCCGGTCGTCGATCGAACGCAACTCATCCTCGACATCTTCGCTTTGCACGCCAAAACAAAAGAAGGAAGTCTTCAGGTAGAGTTGGCACAGGCGGTCTATAGCCTCCCGCGCTTGGTCGGGATGGGCAAAGAGATGTCCCGACTGGGCGGCGGCATCGGAACCCGCGGGCCCGGCGAAACGAAATTGGAAGTCAAGCGGCGCACCTTTTTTCTCAAGATACGCGAGCTGAAAAAAGAACTGAAGGCTTTGGAAAAACAACGCGATATTCAACGGAAAGCGCGAATCGACAGACGAGTACCAATTATTTCGCTGGTCGGGTACACGAATAGCGGCAAGTCCACTTTGTTGCGGACCTTATCGAAAGATCAGGATATCTATGTGGCAAACGCCCTCTTTGCCACACTCAGTCCCGTTACCCGGAAAGTTTTTTTGCCTTCCGGGACACAGGTCGTGATGAATGATACCGTCGGATTCATTCAAGGAATTCCCCACACAATCATCGAAGCTTTTAAAGCGACGCTCGAAGAGATACGGTTCAGCCAGTTGCTGCTGATGGTGGTGGACGCGAGCGATCCCCGGTATGAGGCAAAGATCAACGCCAGCCAAAAGGTTTTGGACGAGATCGAAGTCTCCGATATCCCGGTCTTGTTAGTATTCAACAAGTGTGATTTGCTGGATGAATCAAAACAAGAGTTGATTCGAACGCAATACCCGGATTCGGTTCTCATTTCGGCATTGAAGAAAGAGAGCTTGCCGGATTTGCTTTCCGGAATCGAAGCAAGGCTCAAGCGGGAAGCGGCAGATAAATGCCGTTTAGCGTAAGCTACCGTTTTTCGACTCGGAAACACTTGATTCTGAAAGCCGCCGGTTTAGACCGGCGGCTTTTTTATATGCTCAGAACCCCTTCCAGGACAAAGATGTATCGGCCTTCTATCCGCACCCGTTCCGCTTCTACCGTCAAAAACAGTTCTCCGCCCCTCTTTGAACATTGGAAGGCGCGGAAGCTTTTTTTTCCGAGCTTTTCGCGCCAGTACGGCCCCAATATCGTATGGGAAGAACCGGTTACGGGATCCTCGTTGATTCCTAACCAGGGAGCGAAAAATCGCGACACAAAGTCATACTCCCCTGCACTTTCTGCCGTTAGAATGATCCCGATAACCTCGATCGGGAATTTTATACGCTTCCAGTTTTCAAAATCGGGTTCGTAACGCTTGACATCTTCTTCATATGTGAGTACGACGAGCAATTTTTTAAGCTCTTCCGAATAGCGGATTTCTCGAAAGGCGGGTAGCGCCAGCGATTCAATTGTTTCTTCCGATAAAGAAAGCGGTTTGGGAAGGCACAAGGGAAAGTCCATCTCGATACGACCGTCCCGGTACTGCGTTTTCAGCACGCCGCTCAACGTATGAAAACGAAGCTCTTTTCCTTTGTTTCCGAAATAGTCATAGAGAACACCCGCGGTTGCCAAGGTGGCGTGCCCGCATAAACGCACCTCTTTTACAGGGGTGAACCACCGCAATAAAAAATCCCCCTCTGTATCTCCAGGGAGAGCGAAGGCTGTTTCCGAGAGGTTCATCTCCGCCGCGATGCATTGCATCACGTCCGAGGGAAGAGGGGCTTCGGTGACGCACACTCCGGCCGGATTGCCTTTAAAGGCCTGAGTGGTAAAAGAATCGACTTGCCAAAATTTCACATTCAAAGAGGGTCTCTCCTTCCTTTATTAAAAGGTTTCTGTAACTTGTATCCTATTTCTCCACGATAGGGATACAACCATTCTGGCCGGAAAAATTCTTTCACTTGTCGAGATGACCACGGGTCCTCAACGGGCCGGCCTGATTGCGATTGCCCCTTCAAACCGCGTTAAAGACCGGCGGAATTGGCTTCTAAAATGCGACGGACGACTTCTTCGGCTTCTTTCTCCTTTCCGACAGGTACGGGTATGAGCACGGTTCGCTCCTGATACCCGTACCGTTGCATCTGTTCGTAGACGATCTCGATCTTTCGAGCGGCACCGGCGCCGAATATTTCCTCTTCAGGGCTTTCGATGTGTTTGAGAGATGCGTTCTTGAACCGCGTCATCGCTGATTTCCAGATATCAAACTCTCCGAACGCCCAAGCGGCGGTTTCCCCAACGAAAACCTCCGGAACAGAGCGCTTCATCTTGCGTTCAGCTATGATTGGAGCGAACCAGGCGGCGATACCGCAAATCAGGAGTACCCCTCCCATAATCGATAGAAAAAGGAGCGTCTCTTCTTCGTCCATCTTTCCGAACAGGACGAACAACAAGCTGAAAAAGACGACGAAGCCCGCGATGATGAGCCACAAAACGAGATTCATCTTACCGCGACGCGATTTTTCTCCCTCTGCGTGAAGAACCGCTTTCTCCTTCGAATAGATCCAATGGGCTAACAGATTTTTACCCTTGAACATCTGGTGAAGCAACCGCGCCTGTTTCCAGAATAAAAGCGTACAGATCACAAAGGTGACGAACAGGAAAAATCCGACGAATACCATCCACATCGTATCCATATCGTTGAGCGCGATTCCCGTGGTCAGCAATCCTAGACCGATCAACGCTACCACCGCGCACAAGATCGACCAAAAGACCATATTGTTTTTCGGCATCTTTTCCTCCTTGCTCCCGCTATGGCTTCCGCCTCGCGGATCTCCCTTAATACCTCGGTTTTCGTTGTTCTCCATTCTCAAAGGCCTTCAAAAAAAAGGAAATCTCGTCGTCCGCTTCAAAACCGTTCTGCATTTGAAGGAAACGAAGCGCTTCCGCGACATCGGGGTATTCGATAGACGCTTCCGCGATCCGGGTGACTTTTTCGAGAGTGGCGGTTAATCGCGCTCTGGTTATGGGTTGGCGATGAGAATCGAGGTAGAGTTCCGCCGGAAAATGCAGAAGCGTCTTCATCAACGTCAAATACCTCAGACGATCCAGGTAATACTGACCGCGTTCCGAGCCGCAGTAAAGACAATCCCCGATAAACAGTATCTTCTCTTCCGGTATGAAGACCACGGAGCAATCCGTTGTATGATCCGACTCTACCAACTGAGTAAGAACCGTCAAGCCCCCAAGATCGAACACGCAGCGTTCTTTGTAGGTGATCGACGGCATGCGCAACGCAACGTCAAATGCGTCGACGAATTCGTTCTTGAGTTGGTAATCGCTTTCCATGATTTCTTTTTCCAAATCCTGATCTTGTAAAGGTAACATGTACCTTTTGGTTTCTTCGGAAGCCACGATCCAATTGTCCATCACGCCGAGGCCGAAAATATGGTCCCAATGCCAATGTGTTAAGAACGTAAACGTCGGAACGGGGAATTTTTCTTTCTGGAGATGTTCTAAGAAGAGCCGCGTATGTTTCACGGAGTTGCCCCCGTCAACAGCTGCAGAAGCTTTGGATCCTCTGATATAACCCAATCCGGGCCGATCTGTCTCGACGGAAGGTGTTAATAGAGCAACACGGTCTGTCAAATGCACCCAATCGTTCATAGCATTCTCCCTTCGGTATTTCGATGCTTATCAGCGTTTCCGTCTTCCGGTAAGCGGAAGCGTATTGTGGTATAATGTCCGATCTATCCTCTATCTTAACACGTTTACGAACAAATCCATAGAGATTGAGCGTAACGGTATACGCACTCGATCGCTACGCAGTATAAGGCAAAGGAAAGGGCTTTTCCTATTCTCAGCCGGCCATTGCATGTTCTCCCGAGGAGGGTTTTCTGATGGGATTCACAGGTAAAATTTTATGGGTCGACTTGACCCATTGTTCAGTAACTGAAGAGACCGTCCCGTTCACCGTATATGAAAAATATCTTTCGGGAATCGGTTTGGCCGCCTATTACCTCACCAAAGAGATACCGGAAAATTGCGACCCGCTGGGTCCCGAAAACATCTTAGGTTTCGTCTCCGGTTTGCTGACAGGCACCGGGGCCCTCTTCGCCGGAAGATGGTTGGCCGTGTGCAAATCTCCCCTGACCGGCGGCTGGGGAGACGCCAATTGCGGAGGCTACTTCGCGCCTGCCCTGAAACGATGCGGTTACGATGCGATCTTTGTAAAAGGAAAAGCGAAACAACCCGTGTACGTATATGTTAAGAATGGCGCCGCTTCGATAGAAGACGCCGATCATTTATGGGGGTTGGACGCCATCGAGGCCGAAGAACGGTTGATCGCCTCTTATTCCGGCGGCAGAAAGCCAGCCGTCGCGTGCATCGGAACGGGCGGAGAGAGCCTGTCCCTGATATCGGGGATCTGCCACGATAAAGGCAGGATCGCCGCGCGATCAGGCGTTGGGGCAGTCATGGGCTCAAAGAAGCTGAAAGCGATTGTCGTGGGCGGGTCTAAGCCCATCCGACCCAAGTACCCCGATCGCCTTAAAGAACAAACCCTCCGCCTTTCAGAGCAAATCAAGAAACAAAAAGTCTTCTTTTTGCCTGACAGAGCCCTCACCTGGATGGGGGCTATCGAACCCTTTATCAAGAACCATCAACCGATTAACGGAATGCTGACGGCTTCGGTGATGAAGCGATGGGGCACGGCGGCGATGACGAATATGAGCCTTCGGAACGGGGACGCCCCGATTAAAAATTGGGCGGGAAGCCCAAAAGAGATCGCTCCGGATACGTATCGCGCGCTGTCACCGGCTGCCATCGAATCCCGCGAGGTAAAAAAATACCATTGCTATGCCTGTCCGATCGGATGCGGCGGAATCTGCGAGATCACGAAAGACAGCGGGACGAATCCCCAGAAGCTGCACACACATAAACCCGAATACGAAACCATCAACAGCTTCGGCCCTCTTCTGCTCAACAGCGACGTCGACTCGATTTTTTCTATAAATGATAAGCTTAATCGGGCCGGATTGGATACGATCTCGGTCGCCGGGACGATCGCATTTGCGATCGAATGCTATCAAACAGGATTGGTGTCCAAAGACCGGTTTGAGGGTCTGGAACTCCGATGGGGAGACGCGGAAGCGATCGAAACCCTCTGTGATAAAATCATCCGCCGTGAAGGAATCGGAAACCTGTTAGCCGACGGTGTACGGGCCGCTGTTCGGAATCTCGGGTTGGCTAGCGAAGACGCCGCCATCCACGCGGGAGGGCAGGAATTACCCGCTCACGACGGACGCCGAGACCCCGGCTACGCGGTCCATTACAGCGTGGAACCAACGCCGGGAAGACACACCGTGGGTTCCTTCCAGTATTACGTTTCTTTTTGTCTGTGGAAAAGGATTCCCTCTTTACCCGTTTTGGGGAAAAGAACCCCGAAATCAGACTCCTTTAAACCCAGTGCGGAGAACGCGCGTTGTCTCGTCGCCTGCAGCGCTTACAAGATGGTGATCGACGCCTCGGGACTCTGCCTGTTCGGAGCCTTGCTCGGTATCGACCACCTCGATACTTTTGCGCTTCTGGAAGCGGCCGCCGGATTGGGATACACCCCGGAAGAGTACATGATTATCGGTCGCCGCATCCAAACGTTGAGGCAGATTTTCAACCTTCGGCAAGGCCTTCGAGCGACACAAAATCGGCAGTCGGATCGGGCTTCCGGTCAACCGCCGCTCCGTTACGGTCCCAACAAGGGAAAGACGCTCAGGCTCAATGAGATGATCCGAGCGTATTGGACCGAAATCGGATGGGACGAAGAAGGTGTTCCAACATCCGAAAGCCTAAAACAACTCGGTTTGGAAGAGTTTTTAGATATCGGTCAGGAGGCTGGGACATGAGTTTTTATATTACCGATCGTTGCGTGGGTTGTACCTTGTGCGCCAAAAAATGCCCGGAGAAGGCGATCTCTGGGTTCCGAAAAGAACGCCACCTCGTGGACCCGTCCAAGTGCATCGATTGCGGGCTGTGTTCGAAAGTCTGCCCCTCTGACGCCATCATCGACGGGGATGGAAACCAACGTAGACATCTTCCAAAAGAAGAGTGGAAGAAACCCAGGTTTGTTCTCTCGCTCTGTGTGGGATGCGCCGCATGCCACTACGATTGTCCGGCTTCTTGTATTGGTATGGAAGCGATGAACCCAGAGGAGCCGAAGACATTTTTCCCGTTTCTCACAGACCCCGACGCGTGTTCTGGCTGCGAACGATGCCGCGAGATTTGCCCCTCGGGAGCGGTACAAATGACAATTCTCCCTCTGTAACCCAAAAACTCCTCTTTTTTGAAAACGTTGTTAAGCCCCCGATATCGATCTCGTCGATCGCCGAGAGTGTTTTCGCCTTCCCCCCGAATCCTCTCGTTCTTGACAATCTTCTCTTTTTTTCGGTTCTTTTACCAAGCGCTCCCTTTAATGATCATCGTTTAATCTGGTTTCCGCGCGATACCTCCGATCGAAAAACACCACTCTTGACAATTCAGTTTATTAGTGTTATAATTAAATAGAACACTATGTTACTGATGGAGGGATACCATGAAGAACCAACCGATTTTGTTCCGTTTGCTGTGGGTATGCGGCATCGCGGTCGCGGCGATCTTTATTCCCGTTGTCCCGATCCGCATCGTTTTGGCGCTTGTAGCGGGCGTGCTCTTTGCGCTCAACTTTAAAAAGCTTTCAGCCTTACTCATTGTTTTTCTGGTGATCGCGGCGCTGGTCATCGGAGTCGGCAATTTCTCATTGCGATTCTTGCCTTTTCCGGTTTGGGGATCCGGTTTCGACCTTTTCCGGCATTTCGCCTACGATGAATCGGATCGATACGACTCCGACGTACAGTCGTCGGATTACTCCAAACTCATCACAGCCGATACCGTTATCGAAAGCGCGCCGGAGGTTATTGTCCGGGTTCCGGGGGTGAAGATTTCTTTCGACGAGAATTCCGATAAGATCGTCTATCCCAACCTTCTGAAAGCCAAATACACCCAGTCTTCCATCTTGCTCGAAGCGGATGCTTTTCCAAAAGATTCGGTCGCGGAGATCGTGATTGGCTGCAAAACGCCGATGAATCGGCTCTCTTTGGACGTCAACTTCAGCGAAATCTCCACAGGAAACGCGGTCTTTTCCGTTAAAACGCTTGAAATCCGAACGAACTTCTTGTCGCTGAACGGTTCACTGATTTGCGATACGATAGACGTGACAACGAATGCGTTGAACTGGAGCGGGTCTTTTGCGGCGAAAGAAGCGAAGATGCAATCGAACGCCGCGTCGATCTTCGTTACCGTTCGGGGCTTGGAGGACCTCGAGCTCATCGGCCAACTCCTGAACGGCGAGATTAAGTACTTGGACAATTGGGAAGGATCCCGCAAAGCTCGGATAATCGGTACCTTTGGATCCGTAACGTTTCTGAAGCGCAAGGATAGTACCGGAAAATTAGAAGTGAATAACGCTTCGCAGATGGTCAGTCTGCAAGTGAGAGAATATTAATAGGAGGTCTGGACGATGTTGTCGAAAATAGAAGCGTTCTTTATGAAAGAAATGAAGGAAAAGGCGGGAAGATTGGCGATTCTGTCACTGTTCCTACTGGTCCCCTTTTACCCGTTCCGCATGTTCTTTTTGTTCTTTCTCTGCACCCATATGTTGGGGTGGGATGTGCAACATAAACGCTACTCCTCATTGACGGCGCTGCCATATATGCCGAGAAACCTGTTCTGGCTTTCTTACCTCTTTCTCGTCGCTATCGCCGTTGTGACCCAGTTAATTGGTACGGCTCTTGGAGCGGGCGTTTTCGATATGGGTTGGGCCTCTTTCGGGATACACTTGATCGGTTCGCTCCTCTTCGTCACCGCCTATTACGGAGTCTCGATTCTGGCGGTCACCTTTGGACTCGACCACTTCGCGATTCCGTTGCTCGTATTCATTATCGACTTAGTGCTGGGGGGAATCGGATTTTCTTCGGGTAATCCCTATTCCCTGATCAGCCCGGTTCATCAAAAATCTTTCCTACTCGCGATCATCCCGGCGGCGATTCTACTTTTCGGATCCGCCTACCTATTCGAGAAAAAGGGGGCCTATAAATGAACGTACAAATCAAAGAGCTGCGGCACGCCTTCGGCGCAAAAACCGTTCTAAACGGTATCTCTTTCGAGATCAAAGAAGGGGAGATCTTTTCGCTTATCGGTCCGAACGGGGCGGGCAAGACAACTACTTTGCGGTGCCTCTACGGCGATATCGTCTGGGACGGCGGCACGATCCTGCTGAACGGGCAAAAGGTCTCAAGCAAACTCAAAGAGAAGATCGCTGTCGTGACGGAAAACCGTTTCTCTTTCAGCCGCTTCACAGGTGAGGATCACGTCAAGTTGTGGAAGGCATTGTATCCTTCTTGGGATGAGAAGGTCTTCGGAAGTTTTTTCACCCATTACAACTTTGAACTCCAGGCGCGCGCGGATACTTATTCCATGGGTTGGAAAACCTTGTTGAATCTCGCATTGGCATTATCCAGTGGCGCGGATCTTCTCATCCTGGACGAACCGACCCAAAACCTCGACCCGTTGGTTCGGCAAGAAGTTCTGAATATCCTGCATACTTTTGTCGAGAGAGAAGGAAAGGCAATCATTATCTCCTCGCACGAGATCTTCGAACTCGAAGAGATCACTTCCTCCTTCGCGATTTTGAAGGAAGGCGATATTCTTTATACCGATCATCTCGATGACGCAAAAGAGAAACACCGGATCGTCAACCAGGAGGAAAAAGTCAGTTACGGGGAAGTGATCGGTTTAGTCAAGAATGAAACCCTGATTCGCACGGAACAAGAGGTCGGGCGTTATCCAACGTTCCAGGAAATTATCCTGGGGTATCTCCAGGGCAAAAAGCACTTCTTGCCTTTCTCCAGGTGATCACAGGAGGGGATTCGATGCTCCAGCCAGTAGAGAAGCACAGCGGCGTTCCGGCTTATGTCCAGATTATCCATATGATCAAGAAAGAAATCCTGATGGGGTATCTGACGGAATCAAGCCGTTTGCCACCGGTACGCGAATTGGCGACCATATTCGAAGTCAATATTAACACGGTACTAAAATCCTTAGATAAAATGGCCCAGGAAGAGATCGTACAATCGGAACAGGGGATCGGTTATTTCATCCGCAAAACGCAGGATGTGAACGATGAAGCCATGCCGGTTTTGAGAGAGACGATCCGACGGTTAAAAACCTACGGGATCGGATTGGAGATGACGAAGCTCTTGATAGAGGAGCTGTGGCGAACAGAAAACGGATAACTTGAAAAAACGCGATCGTCCAAAAAAAGGCGGATCTCCGCCTTTTTTTCTGTTTATGGCGAATCTATAAGGGGAAATTTGTTCTTCATACCTTCGGGTTTTTGCTCTGCATAATAAACGCGAAACTTAACGGTTATTTTTTTAAAATTAACACTCTTCATATGGAATCGCCTCGTTAAGGTTGGCCCCGATTCCGCGATTTCTCGGGATTTTACGGCGAAAAATGAACCAAAATATGGTAAAATAGCAGATATGAAGACGATCGGCGGGATCATCGACGAACTATCAAAGAAAAAGGGGATTTTTTCGGAGATTAAGGTAAGAACCATTTTCAGCCGGTGGGAATCGGTCGTCGGCTCGTTGTTGGCTGAAAAAACGAAACCGGTTTCTCTCAATCGGGGGGTTCTGACGGTCTGGTGTTCCGAGAGTATCTGGGCTTCTGAGTTGAAGTTTTACACGAAAGACATCCTCACGAAGATGAAGGAGCAACTGCAGGACGTCCGAGATATCCGTTCGATTAAGATCGTCTATAAGGAGTGACAGGATTGTCAAAGGATTACGGAGCTAAGAATATCCAGGTCTTGAAAGGGCTCGAACCCGTACGGAAAAGACCGGGAATGTATATCGGATCTACCGGCAAAGCCGGTTTGCACCATTTGGTCACGGAAGTGGTTGATAACAGTATCGATGAGGCGATCGCGGGCGTCTGTAAAAACATAGAAATCACGCTTTTCGAAGATGGAAGCGTAGAGGTCAAGGACGACGGGAGAGGGATCCCCGTCGAAATCCATGAGGAAGAAAAACGGAGCACCCTGGAACTCGTGATGACCGTCCTGCACGCCGGCGGAAAGTTCAACAAGGACAGTTACAAATTCAGCAGCGGTTTGCACGGCGTCGGCGTCTCCGTCGTCAACGCGTTGTCAGAGTGGCTGCAGGTGTGGGTGATCCAGGAAGGAAAGCTGTATACACAGCGCTATACCCGTGGGATTCCCGTTCATGATGTAGAAGAGATCGGAGAATCGGAGGGGCATGGGACAATCGTACGATTCAAACCCGATCCGACCGTTTTTACGACCACCCAATTCGAATTTGAAATTCTAAACAATCGCTTTATGGAACTCGCGTTTCTGAATCCCGGGCTTACGTTGAAATTAAAAGACATGCGTGAGAACGAAGAGATAAAGTATTGTTTTGAAGGTGGACTAAACGAGTTCTGCACCTATCTCTCAAAAGGGTATAAAAACCTCCATCCGAAACCGATCTATCTCTCCGGAAAGTACAATGAGATCGATGTCGAAGTCGCAATCCAATATATTATGGGAGACGAAGAGGTCATGCGCACCTATGTGAACGATGTCAACACCATCGAAGGGGGAACGCACGTCACCGGTTTTCGTACCGCCCTGACCCGATTGATCAACGACTATATTAAAAAGTTTTCGATGCTCAGCAACGGAAAACAGTCGAAAAATAAAAAAAGCGAGAAAAAAGCGGACGAAGAAGAGCTGGTCATCCAAGGCGGAGACGTTCGAGAAGGGTTGGTTTCGATTCTGAGCTTAAGGGTTCCGGAACCGCAGTTTGAAGGTCAAACCAAAGCCAAACTTGGTAATGAAGAGGCGCAAGAAGCGGTCGCTTTTGTGGTGCGGGAACGCCTTTCCGAGTACTTCGACATCCACAGCGATGTGGCGCGCGTTATCTTAGATCGCATCATACAAGCGGCCAAAGCCCGTTTAGCCGCAAAAAAAGCGCGGGAGATGGTCAAACGAAAAAACGCGTTGGAGTATTCGACCCTTCCAGGGAAACTGGCGGATTGTTCGACCAAAGAACGTCAACATTCCGAGATCTTCATCGTCGAAGGAGACTCGGCGGGAGGTTCCGCAAAACAAGCCCGCGATCGCGAGTTTCAAGCTATTCTGCCGCTTCGCGGGAAGATTCTGAATGTTGAAAAAGCTTCGTTAGAAAAGTTATTGAAAAATGAAACAATAAGTGATATTATTACAGCAATCGGAACCGGCATCGACGATACGTTCGACATCGAGCGCAGCCGGTACGGCAAAGTGTTTATCATGACCGATGCGGACGTTGACGGCGCGCATATACGAACGTTGCTGTTAACCCTTTTCTTTCGGCATTTCCGGCCGCTGATCAATGCCGGGATGGTCTATATCGCGCTATCCCCGCTTTTCCGAGTCGCGCACGGAAAGGATGAATATTACGTCTATTCCGAAGATGAGATGAAGGAAATAACGGGGCGCTTGAAGGAAGAGGGAAAGAAGAATCTCTCCGTTCAACGGTATAAAGGATTGGGGGAGATGAACCCCGAACAGTTGTGGAAAACGACGATGGACCCGAAAAAACGGAGGATGGCGCGTGTGTCCTTGGAAGATGCCGAGGTGGCCAATTCCATCTTAATAACCTTGATGGGTTCGGATGTGGAGGACCGACGGCGTTATATCCAGCATCACGCGTTACAAGTCACCAATCTCGATATTTAACCGGCGGAGACCCCCTTGAGAATAAGGGCCTTATCCGGTTTGACGATCTTGTTTGTTTTGGGGATCATCGTTATTCTCAGTTCGTGGTTCTATCGCAAGACCTATGAAAAGCTGAATTTCCCGATCGAACGCATCGTTTTGCTCAACGCGGCGGAAGATCCGCACAGACAAGAGGGATCGGAAAAACCCTTTGAGGCGGGTCTGAACTGTTTGGAGAACCAATTAAGCAGGTATGCCGAATTTGGGTATTTTTTCTATCTGGATAACTTGAATCGGCAGTTGCGCCCGCTTTTAGGATATGAATGGATCGGCCGGGAAGTCTATAATGACAAGATCACGCTCCTTTTAAAAGAGCGCCAAGCCGTATTCTTGTCTGAAACTGAAGATGGTGAAAAATGGCTGGTCACCGACCAAGGCCAGCGGTTTTGGCGAATCCATCCGGAAGAAGAGGCTCTATACGGCGACCTGCCGGTTTTTTTTGGAGGCACATGGGAGGAGCAAGCGCCTGTGATCGCGCAGTTCCTCTCCTATTCTTTGACCTTTCGAAACTACATCTCTTCGGTGAGTGTCAAAGAGAAGGTTTTGTATATACGAAACGGTGTTCTCTTGATTGTGAATCAATGGGAGAACCTTGAACGCATGAATCACAACGAATTCATTCGGACGATGGGGCAGAAAACAGCTTATGACTTGTACAGCAATGGTTTGTTTTTTCCTATAAACCGAAAACGATAAAGGAGGGAAAATGGCGGAATCTACAGAAGTTTTAACGGTCGTCGATATTGGTTCGCACACGCTAAAAGGAGCCGTCGCCGGATTTGAGGGCGGAAAAACATCTGTTTTAGCCTATTCGAGAACAAAAGCGAGAGGTTTCGAGCAAGGCGAACTAAAGGATATCGTCGCGTTGAGAGAATCGCTGGAAACCCTTTTAAAAGATTTGGGAAGCCAATTGTCCAAAAGAGTGGATTCGTACTTCATCATCTCTTTCGTGGATAAAACGACGTTTTTAAGCGAAGAGACCCGCACGATGCAGCTCGGGTCCGGAGAACCGGTCAGGATCACCGAGGACCACGTCTATGAGCTGTTCACCCGCGTCGCTAACCAAACGGCTCAGAAAGAAGAACCGGAAGAGAATTACAATCTTCTCGACCAGCGAAGGGCGGTTCAACATGTCATCCCCCAGAAGTATATCCTCGACGAATCGAAAGGGGTTCTCAACCCCATCGATATGGAAGCCTCCGTTCTGGGTATGAAGGCCTCCATCCTATCGATGGATGCCACCGTTAAAGACTCCCTATCCAATATCTTTTCAGGAATAGCCGGCGAGAAACCGACCGTTTTTATCAGTCCGTTCGTCGCTTCCGAAGTTATCCTGAACGGAAAGGAAAAGGAACGCGGAGTCGTTTGCCTCGATATCGGCCATTCCTTCATTTCCGTCAGCGGTTACCTAAACGGGTCCGTGTTTTTCCTCAAACCGCTCGATCAGGGTCTTAAACACGTGATCAAAGACATCGCCCAAGTATTCAAGACCTCTTTCGACGAGGCGGAACGTATGCTCGTTCAATACGGGAAAGTCGCCATCAAAGACGCCAGCAAAGACGCGATCACCTATACGCTTCTCGATGGTAAAAGCAGCAAACAGATCACGCGTGCGCAGTTGTCGATCGTCATATACGCTAAAACGAGGGAAATCATGAATTCCGTGAAGCGTGAGATGCGCGCGGTCACCGCTCGGATGCTGGAAGAAGGGGAAAAGGGAATTCCCGGAGGTCTCGTCATCACGGGAGCTGGTTCCAAGATAGAGGGGATCGTTGAATTCTTGCGGGACACCTTCAAATTGCCAGTGCGCATCGGCCACGCCGGTACGGGGGGAACCGATATGCAACTGCCAGACGAATTGCAGGATCCGACCTTTTCTGCCTGTGCCGGCAATATCTATTGGGTCAACGCGATAGGCGGTTTGGAAGCGCTGGAAGGAAATAGTCTCTCCTCGTCTTTGTCAAACTCCGAAAACGGAGGGAAACCTGCCGGGAAAAAGAAAAACCGAGCCAATCAAAGACCCCGCCGGGAGAAAGAAGGGCCCGGGACCTTGAATAAAATCGTGGAATTTTTGAAAAAACTGGTTTAAGTAAACCATATCGAGAATACGGAAAAAAGAACAGGAGGAGGGGGTTTTCTTGGCTTTTGAAATAGACGATGGGAAGGATATTCGAAGACCGCCGAAGCGTAATCCGACCATTAAAGTATTCGGTGTCGGCGGCGCCGGTAACAATGCCGTGAATCGTATGATCGAAAGTGGGATTCACGGGGTCATTTTCGTTGTTGCGAATACGGACTTGCAGGTTTTAGAGGATGCCAAAGCAGACATCAAAATCCAATTGGGGAAAGAGCTCACAAGGGGATTGGGGGCCGGAGGAAACCCGGAAGTCGGGGAAAAGGCGGCCTATGAAAGCAAAGACGATATTCTGGCCGTCTTGGAAGACACCGATATGCTGTTCATCACGGCCGGTTTAGGTGGTGGAACAGGTACCGGCGCCGCACCGGTTATCGCCAAATTCGCGAAAGAAATGGGCATCCTGACGATCGGCACCGTAACAACCCCTTTCTATTTCGAAGGCGTCAACCGTTGGAACAACGCCAAAAAGGGCTTGGGAAAACTGAAAGAAAACGTGGATACCTTGATCAAAATCTCCAATAACAAGTTGTTGGAGGAGTTCCCGCAGGATATTACTGTCGTGGATGGGTTCCTGAAAGCGGACGAGGCGCTGCACCAGGGGATCAAAGGGATCAGCGAGGTCATCACGCGCCGAGGACTGATCAACCAGGACTTCGCCGATATCGAATCCGTTATGAGAGAAGCCGGAGTCGCTTTCTTGGGCATCGGTATAGGAAAAGGCGAAGATCGCGCGCAGCAAGCCTCGGTTAGAGCCATGGACAGCAAGCTGCTGGAAAGACCCGTTGACAATGCGACAGCAGTCATACTCAATATTTCTTCGAACAAAAATATCACGATGAAAGAGATGAACCTGGCCGCCGCCGTCATCCGGCAACGGTGTAGTGAAACAGTGGATATGAAATTCGGTCTGATCTTGGACGATGATCTGCCAGAAGATGAGGTGAGGGTGACGCTTATCGCTGCCAAATTCGAGGACAACGAAGAGCTCCTGAGTATGGACAGCGATATCCCGGCAGTTTATCGCATGGGATTAAACGAGTTCCTAAGGGGGGATTAATCGTTGTCTTCCGAAACCTTTCAGTACAAACGTTTAGGCGAAATCCTGATAGAAAACAACTATCTCACGGAAAAAGAGATCGAATTGGCGGTCAATCTCCAGAAGCAAGAGAAGAAACCGCTCGGGCAGATTTTAGTGGAGAAAGGGTTCGTCACGTGGAACGATATCGCGACAGCCCTTTCGAAACAGTATTCACTACCCTTTCTGGAGTCCGTGTCAGAGATCGAACCGGATCCAGATGCGATTGGCATCCTGAGCAAGCACAACATCGAAAACTGGCGAGCGATTCCTTTTTCAAAAGACGAGGATCGTACGCTAAAAATCCTGATCGATCAAACGAATAGCCTTCCCTCCATCAAAAGAGATATCCAGTTCATCACTGGATACAACCCTTCCTTTTACATCGTATCGAAACCGAACCTCGATTTTTTGTTGAAAGAGCTGTTCGGAAGCTCCATTGGCTCCGTTGAAGACTTGAAAAGCTCTATCGAAGTCACTTCGGGGAAGTCTGATTCCGTCTTGGATTTGGAAACCGTCTCCCAAATGACCGACATCGATAAAGAGAGCAATGCCGATTCCGCCCCTGTGATCAAATTCGTGAACGAGATGATCATGGGCGCCATCTCCCAGGAAGCCAGCGATATCCATATTGAACCTCAGGAAAAAAACGTGCGTATCCGTTTCCGAGTCGACGGGCTACTCCGAAAGATCTCAGAGTACCCCATCAAGCTGCATAACTCGATCGTGTCAAGAATTAAGATCATTTCCAAGTTGGACATCGCCGAACGGCGGCTGCCTCAAGACGGCAAATTTTTCGTACGGGTTAAAGGCGAACAGTATGACTTTCGGGTCTCAACCATGCCCTCGATCTTCGGCGAAAAGCTCGTGTTGCGGTTGCTGCGTGTCTCCAATTCAACCAAACGCTTGGACAATCTTGGGCTGTCCGAGTACAACTACAAACGATTAAACTACCTCCTGCAGTCCCCCTATGGGATCTTGCTCGTCACCGGCCCGACCGGAAGCGGGAAATCGACCACCCTCGTCGGGATACTCAATCAGCTCAAAGAGGTCACGAACAATATGATCACGGTCGAAGATCCCGTGGAGTACAGCGTCACCGGTATCACACAATGTCAGGTTCAACCCGAAATCGGTTTGACCTTCGCCCGGTATCTGCGCGCGATATTGCGTCAAGACCCGGATATCATTATGGTCGGGGAAATCCGGGACAAAGAAACGGCGATTCTCGCGATGGAAGCCTCTATGACCGGTCACTTGGTCCTCAGCACTCTTCACACGAATACCGCCTCGGCCGCTATCAACCGTTTGGTCAATATGGGCATCGAAGCAGACGTTTTGGGGGTCTCGCTCATCGGCATCGTGGCGCAGCGTTTGGTGCGCACGTTGTGCGACTCCTGTAAAAAAAAGGTCCCGCTCGTCAGCGAAGAGATGGAAAAGATCGCCTCTCAGCTCCAGCCTGGCCAACCGGAATACTTCACCTATATCCCCGAAGGCTGCCAACAATGCCGGAAAACCGGCTATCGCGGCAGGACGGCGATACACGAAGTCCTCATCATGGATAAAAAGCTACGTTCCCTGATGCTGGAAAACACACCCGAACGGATCGTCGAAGAGTACGCGCGGAAGGCCGGGATGCGAACGATGTTTGAAGACGGCATCCATAAAGCGTTGATGGGGATCACCTCGATCGACGAAATCAAGAGGGTTGCGATTGAGTAAGCCGACGGAGCCGTCAAACCGGGCCTCCAAAAATTATCTCTACCATACGAATCCGCCGGAGGTCATCCGAGAACAGTTGCGCGAACGCAAAGAACGGGATCCCAAGGGCAAGCGAACCCGAAGAATCGTTTTTTGGACCCTGCTTTTCAACTTAGTCATCCTTTTCGCCATTTTCGGAGTCGTTTTTTTGTCCGGGCAGCGCGGGCGGAAATACGAGTATATCCAAAACGTATCCCCGTTTGTTTTGCGTATTTCTGCGGCCAGCGAATATGTCTACGGTGAGGTGCCGGAGATCGTTATCCGCATTTCAAACAGTTCATCGAGCCTAAGGGAGTGTTTAATAGAGAAATTCGAGTTTTATGTCAAATCCGAGACGAAGTCTGGTGAGAACTTGTTCACGTTCGTCTATCCTCCTAAAAACACCTTCCTGTTGGACCGGTACGATTCGCGGTCGGTGTATGATTTTAAACGCGACAATCCTTCTTACGAGTTACAGCCCGGTACCTATTATGTGGTGTGCCGTTTCGTCGTGAACGATACGCCGGTCGAACTCTCGAAACCATTCACGATCAATGAAGTCATGAGCACAACGTTGTTTTTTAGAGATGATTTTTGGACCCCCGATATCGGGGATGGCGTCACGGGTTCCGTGATCGACACGTATATCCGCATCCAGAATAGTACGCCCAAAAGCCTCAATTACCGGTTCGGCGTCTACAACCTCAAGATCACCGAATCAGGAAATACCGTAGAGAGCGTCAAAGAGGAAGTGCCTCAAAAAGAAGTTTTCTTAGCATCCGGAGAAGCGTTGGATATTCCATTAAAACCGATCTCCGTCCCGGAACGAGTCGGGGATTACCTTTTCGAATGGTCCTTTTTCGTCGACGACCGGTTGCAGGAGGGTCAAAATCAATTATTGGTGAGAGAACTGACCCCGTTGGAGGCTCCGGAAAAGTTGCGAATCTTATCTTATTCCGTCAAAACGTTAGCGATGGGGGAGCCTTATCAATCCGAGATCTTACTGGCCAACGATCTCAATGATACACTTTTCCTGCGTTTAGAGGACTTCGCCTTCTATATTTATCGCGATCGCACCGAACTCTATCGATACCAATCGGAAAGAACCCTTCAAGTGCTCGTGCCGGCTCGTTCCACCCGGACCATCTTTCGATCAGAAGAGTGGAAGGAGATCCGGTTTGATCGACCCGGGACGTACGTGATACGAACGACCCTCAAAACAAATGCCGGAGAAAAGGTCTTCGAAGAAGAGATAACCGTTCTCGAAAAAACCGATCGTTCACCGTAGGAGGAAAAGATGAGTGAAATCGATTTCAAAGTAGCGAGAGATCCGCTCTTAGGGGAAATTCGACTTTCTCCTCTTGAGATGCTGATCGCCGATATTCCTTCGATGCAACGGCTCAGGAGCGTTTCGCAACTGTCCGGAGCAGAAAAGGTCTACCCGGGCGCGACGCACACGCGCTTTTTACACTCGCTGGGCGTGATGCATATCGCGGGTTTATACGCCGAACACCTGCGACTCGATAGGAAAATGAGCCGGCTTTTACGCTTGAGCGGCTTATTTCACGACATCGGACACGGTCCTTATAGTCACCAGTTCGACGAGATCGTATACGCCAAAGCGAAGATCGCGGGCGGTCATGATGACCAGCGAGCGACGATCTTAACCGAGGTTGTTCCGCAACAGATGTTAGAAGTCTATCGGAATCGGATGAAAGATTATTGGAGAAAAGAGGTGCAGAAAGACCTGCGACTGTCAGGCTTTCTCGAAGAAACCTCGAAGGATACGGATGAAGCTGTCCTGGAGGCCTTCGAAGAGTTAGGACGACAGGTCAACCGGCTCTTTGAAGGTGAAACGCTCGGCACACCTTACTTCAATATCGTGCAAGGACCGTTAGGGGCCGATCGTATGGACTTCGTCCTCCGCGACGCCTACTACTCCGGCACTTCTCAATACGGCACCGTCGATTTGCAAAGAATCATCCGAAACGCCTCCATCGTCGCAGTCAAAGGAATCGAACGCCTCTGCTACGATGAGAAGGTCATCGATAACATCTACGCCGTGCTGTTCGGACGATTTATGATGTATAAAAACGTATATTTTCATAAAACCGCTCGCGCCGCCGATCTCATGCTCCAAAAAATCCTGGAACTGCTTTACGAACCCATGGGGTTGGAAGCGGTTGTTAAATCACCATCAGAATTCGTCAACTGGTCGGAACCCTACTTTCTGCAGCGATTATGGAAGCTCTTCCAGGAGCGGGACACCTTGTCTACCGAAAACAAAGCGTTAGTAGAAGCAGCTTTCCAACTTTGGGAGGATTACGCTTCCCGAAATCTGTGGAAAATGATCCGGGAAGTCTCCTTCTCGATCGCGGGGCTGGATCCCGGATCAATCGCGAACAGCGTGGGTCTGGATACGGTCGCGCGTTTGAAATCGACGATACAAAAGTTCCTCAACCAAAACGGAGACCTTCCGGCGGAAGAGCGAAAGCGTTTAGAAAACATGGTCGCCAACTCCGCAGACGTGTTCCACATCGATACACCGTACAAGTTGAGTTTAGCCCATCCGGCGGAGTTTTTCACGAACCAGGTCTACATCGTTTCAAATCCTCAAGAGAATAAAAAATTGATTGATTTTGAGGAATTTCTAAAAGAGAATCCGTTCTATCAGTCGCTATCGAACAGTCTGCTGCAAATCGTCCGGATCTACGTGGACAGCGCCGACCGCGACTTGCTGCAAAAGTATCGTTTGGTACCCAATAAAGAACAGCTCAATCTCACGACACGGTGGTGAAAGACCTCTTGAATAGACGCCGGATCATTCTTTTGCTCGTCGATTCGATCCTCATACTCCTGAGCGGCGTTTCCGCGCTCTTTATCCGTTTTGGATGGGACTTTACCTCCATCGGTCTTTTTACCCCCGCCGTCCTGGTTTCCTCTTTGGTCGCCATCGGTTCGCTGCTCTTAAACGGGATCTACCGCATCGTGTGGGCTTATATGACCAATCGCGAAATAGGGATCATCCTCCGCGCTTTCGCGATGGGATACCTCTTCGTTTTTCTGGTTGATTTCTTCACCGACTGGGTTTTGCCGCGTTCGATCGGGATCGTGATGTTTATGGTCGGAGCGATCTTGGTGCTCAGTTCGCGCATGTGGTGGAGCTGGTATACCCATCGAGAGTTTAAAACCGATCGGGAACAAGCGTCGCGACGTATCGCCATTATCGGCGCAGGCGAATCCGGAGTATTGCTCTCCGAGGACCTCCGCAATAATCCGCAATCCGGAAAGGTCGTTCTGTTCATCGATGATTCGGATCGGAAGGTCGGACGCGAGATACGGGGCATTCCGGTACGCGGGCCGATTTCTCGTGTGAATGACTACGTGAAAGAACTTCAAATAGACGAACTGCTGATCGCGATGCCCAGCGCGACGTCGTCACAAATACAAAAGATCTTATCTTTCATCGATCTTCAGAGGGTCAAGGTGAAGATTTTGCCCAGCCTGCTGGAATTGATCGACCAACAACCGAGCAGTCGCTTGCTCCGCGAGATATCGATCGAAGACCTTCTGGGAAGAGATCCGGTTGATATCGATTTGCAGTTGATCAAATCGCAGTTTTTCAATAAAGTGGTGATGGTCACAGGCGCGGGAGGAAGTATCGGAAGCGAGATCACCCGACAGGTAGCCACGATGGGTATCAAAACCTTGCTCTTATTGGGTCGTGGAGAAAATAGCATCTACGAAATCGATCAGGAGATAAACCGAAACCATCCTAACCTGAAGATCAAACGAATTATCGCCGATATCACAGACGAAGCGCGATTGGGGGAGATCTTCGAGGCGGAAAAGCCCCATTTCGTCTTTCATGCCGCCGCTCACAAACACGTACCGCTCATGGAAGAGAATCCGTCCGAGGCTTTTCGCGTCAACTCGATTGGAACGAAGAGACTCCTGGACCTGTCGATTCGCTTTGGTGTTGAACGTTTCCTGATGATCTCTTCGGACAAGGCCGTGAAACCTTCTTCGATCATGGGCGTTTCTAAAAGAATGGCGGAGATGTATCTACGGGCGAAAGCCGCCGAAACCGAAAACGTAAAAACGAAAATCGCGATCGTCCGTTTCGGAAATGTATTGGGGAGCAGAGGCAGCATCATACCAAAGTTCGAGCGGCAAATCAAATCCGGAGGGCCGATCACGATCACGCATCCGGAGATGCGCCGCTTCTTCATGACAATCGCAGAAGCTTCTTCTCTGGTCTTGCAAGCCGCCGCTTTTCGTGAAAACGGAAACCTTTACGTGTTGGATATGGGCGAGATGGTCTATATAAAAGACCTCGTCGAAAAGATGATATCACTCGCCGGTTTCATACCCGAACAAGACATCCCGATCGTTTATACTGGTTGCCGAGAAGGGGAAAAATTATATGAAGAACTATTCACCGACGATGAGAAACCCGGACCGACAGCTCATCCGAAGATCTACCTGGTTCGGGAGTCGGAACCTTATTCCTTGAAACAAGTGGAAACCTGGATCGACCAATTATACGAAACGGCGAGAAAGGGCAAGAAAGAAATGCTCCGGCAGCTCATCCATCAGATTATTCCAGAAAATTGCCTTGAAGAAGGAGAGGAGTACGATGTTAAAAGAACTGAAAGAGTATCTCAAACCCAAATCCGTTGAAGAGGCGTGGTCGCTCTTCCGAGATCCCGCCAAAAGCCCTTCATTGTTCTTAACCGGCGGCTTGTCCGTCGCGCAACGCGAAGATCAAACCACGAAGACCCTGATCGACCTGAGCGGTCTGCTGGGGGATTCGGTCTCCGAAACCGCCACCGACTATATTCTTGACGGAAACGTTAAGATCGCCGATTGTATCGAAAAGATAGATATGCCTTTCCTAAAAGAAGCGCTCCATTCGGTGGGATCCCGGCAGATCCGTAATATGTCCACTATCGCGGGCACCTTGGGACAACGGTATTCGTGGTCCGATACGATTACCGCCTTATTGGCACTCGACGCCATAGTAGAAGGGTATAACGGCAGTACCGTCACGATGTCGCTCGATCAATACCTGAAAAACAGAGCTCCGCTCCTCGTCACCAAGGTTATGATCCCGAAACGGTATGATCGGGGCGCATTCTTCAAATTCAGTAAAATCAGTTATGATATTGCAACGCTCAACCTCGCGATCGTTTTCCAAATCGAAAAAGAAGAGGACCCACTCGAAGAGACCGTTGTCAAAGGGTGTCGGATCGTCTGCGGTGCGCGCCCCGGAATCGCGATTCTATTGCCTCGAGCGAGCGCTACCGTTCAGGGAAAGACCTTTTCATCCCTTCGCCGGGATTTGTTGCCGATCCAAAGCATCGCCGCAATCGAGTCCAATGTTTCTTCGGGCGCAGA
>JAAYCF010000311.1 GCA_012744415.1 Thermotogaceae bacterium | reverse complement strand
CACCTTTTGCTTAATATCGGAAAAACAAAAGATGCATCGAGATCACCCGATCTGGAATTCCGAACTTTTGTTCGGCCGATTAAGAGGGTTAAAGCGTTCTTCATCGAGCGTGAGGTATTTTTTTAAGGTCAATAGAGTTCCTAACCAAATAATCCGAACGTGAAACCAGGAAACCGCATTCTACTTTTTTTCGACATTATCCGTTAATCCGAAGAATGAAACCCGGAGGGAATACGATGAATAGAGAGACCTTACATCAGACTGAGGCGAAGCGCTGGATTCGTTTTCTGGTATTCTTTCTCGCGTTGGCCGGAGTCTTGATCGAAATCGTCACCACGCGATTAACCCGCGAGATTTGGTTTTTGTTTCGGTTTTATACGATACAAACCAATCTTTTGGTCGCCTTTTCGATGCTTCTATGGCTCTTCATACGGGATGAAAAACGCCGATACGCGGGGATCGTACGGCTGTTTTCGAATGCGGTTGCTTTATGGATATTGATTACGGGTATTCTATACGGGTTGCTCCTGGCGGGATTTTATCATCCCACCGGATGGAAGAGCCTCTCGAACCTTCTTATGCATTATGTCACACCGCTGGCCATGGTCATTCACGAGCTCATTTTTTCGAAGCCGATCGTTTCCGTTTGGTGGCTTCCGGCCGTTTGGGTAAGTTATCCTCTGATATATTCGGGAGTTTCCGTTCTTTCGGGCCTGCAAAACGGATTTTTCCCTTACTGGTTTCTCAACCCGACTCAGAACTACCCCCAAGGAGCCGGGTCTCTTCTCAACGTGGGGCTTTTCGTGGGAGCGATGATGATCGTGTTTGTGAGTTTCGGTTTTCTGATGCTCCGCTTCAATCGGCGGTGGACGCGGGAAGACGCCTCTTGATATAGAAAGCGCAAACCCCGAGCATAACGGGGTATTCCGTGGACTCGGGGTTCGTTGCTTTCTTGCTCATTCGCGCCTTGAAAGGCTTATTCTAAAGGCTATATTGTGAACTTCGCGATTTCGGTCTTCAATTTTTCCGCCAATCGGCTTAACTGCCCGGCGGAGGCGTTTACTTCGTTCGCTTGCGCCGTTTGGGTTTTCGCGCTTTCATTCATCGCCTGAACCTTTTCCGAGATGTCCACCATCGATTTAGAGGAGGTGTCCATCGCGCTCGCCATCTCTTCCGCGGCGGCTCCCTGCTCCTCGGAGGTGGCGGTTAAGTTACTCACCATCGCGTAGATGCCGTCGACGTTATGAGAGATATCCTTAAACTGCTCTTCGATCTTCAGCCCGCTGTCATAAACCCGCTTCACCAACTCCAGAGTGTCCTCTGTGGCGACATCCGCCTTTGAAACTCCTTCGGCGACTTGTTTTAATATAACGCCGATATCGTTCGTCGCTTTTTTGCTTTCTTCCGCGAGTTTGCGTATCTCATCGGCTACGACCGCAAAACCTTTTCCAGCCTCTCCGGCGCGCGCCGCTTCGATCGCGGCGTTAAGCGCAAGCAAATTCGTTTGGCTCGAGATCGACTCGATCGATTCGGTGATCTCACTCACTTTCGCCGTCAGCGCCGCCACTTCCGCCGCTTGCTTCGCCGATTCTTCCGTTTGTTTGCGCGCTTCTTTAACCCGCTCGATGACCTCGTGAACCGCGATGGTTCCGTCTTTAACGATCGTCAGAGCCTTTTCCGAGCTGGTTGACAAATCCTGTGCCGTATGAGACAAGCCTTGCGCGCTCGCGGCAACTTCTTCCACCCCCGAGGTCACTTCTTCGATGGAAGCGGACGTGTTTTGGACGTCACTGTCCACAATCTCGGCTTGTTTGGCCAGCGTTTGAGCCGATTTCAACTGCTCTTCCGAAACACGATCCAAAACGGTTGATGCATGGTTTGTCTCATCGACAGAAGCGCGGATGAGCGAGATCGACGAACGCACGGCCTCCGTCATCTTTCTCATCGCCTGTGAAATCTTCCCGATCTCGTCCTTTCGGTCAAGATATTGGGCGACAATCGACTCTTTAACCGTTAGGTCAAGATCCCCAAGGCGCTCCAGCTCTTGCGTCACACGCGTGATCGGTTTTGAGATCGAGGTCCCGGTAAAAAAGATGATCAATACGATGGTCGCCAGAACGATCACAAACACGATGAGCACTAACAAGACCATTTTTACGGTGATCGCATTCATTTCCTGATCCGGTATCGAAACGGCAATCGACCACCCGGGCGTTCCCCTGATCGGGCGGTAGAACATATGGGCCTTGCTTCCATCCGGCTGCGTGTAAGTACCAGTGCCTTCTTCCCCGCGCATCGCCCGATTCCCTAATTCTTGAAGTCCTTTGAACCCCTGTTGATCAACGTTACTCACGCTCAGTGCCATAACCAGCTTGGGGTCGGCGCTATGGGCAATGCAAACGCCTAACCGGTCGATCATATACGCGTACCCGGTTTCACCGTATTCGAACGTCCCTAACTTTGTCGATAGAGAGTCGATGTTCAAGGCGGCAACCAGAACGCCAACCAACACTCTCTGTTTATCATGTATCGGCATCGCGATCATCACAACGGGTAGTCCGGTTCCTTTGCTGATCGCAGCATCGCTCATCGCGATGTCTTTCCTCTGATCGACGATCTCTTTAAAGTACGCTCTTTCTTTAATGTTCGCCATCGATCCGTCGAAGTTGATGAAGTTTCCGGTTAAATCCGCGACAAAGATATACTCGTACAGGCCTTGTCCGTTTTTGACCATGTCAGCTAAACGCGGGTGATGGAGCTTCGAGTCCATGGAGACGATCTCTTGGCTTTTGGAGATGTCGTACAGATGCTTTTTTATGCCATCTACCCATTCGCTCATGTAAAGCTCCACCGCCGTGGTTGTCTGAAAAACCTGCCCGGAAATGGCCTGATAGATGTTCCGTTGAGACAATGCCGCGAGGATGACGGCGCAAATGGCAAAGATGGCGATGATAGCGGGAATGGAATACCAAAAGAGTCTTGCTTTGATCGATCTAATTTTGATCATACCGTGTTGCCTCCTCTTCATATTCTATCTTCTCTATCTAGTAAATCCGTTTCCTAACTCTCGCCTACGAAATAATCCAACGCGTTTATACTCAAGATGATCTTGAGTCATGAAACACTTTTTATCGAAAAGAATCGCGCTTCCTTTTTTATCATTGCATTAGTGTAAATAATTATAGAAATAGCAGTTTATGCTATAATATTATTATACTCTTGAAAAGAAACGACCTCTTTTCTAAATTATTCCCAAACGAAGACATTATCAAGACAACGTTGAAAACAGTGAAGTGAGCCTCTATCGCCTTGTCACCCCATATCGAGCCGGATCAAGAGGTTATCACGCGATTAAACCGGTTATTGTCCGATAACGGGGGTTTATGATACACTATGAAATGACGAGGGTATCGGTTTCGCGCGCATCCGTAACGGGTTTAAGAAGGAAAGAGGGCGTCTTTTCTCTTATAGCGGCCTCCTCATGGAGTAAAAGGATTACCCGTTGCAGCTAAGAGTTTTTTTCGTTACGGAAGCGTATAAGAAAAAAACACGTTCCACCCGATGACGGAATCGATTTCGGTACCCTCCCGGCATCGGGCATTTCAGTGAGGTTTTTTCAATCTGTCGTACGGACTGGAGGATTATGAAGATCGTTGGTTTTTTCATAGT
>JAAYCF010000310.1 GCA_012744415.1 Thermotogaceae bacterium | reverse complement strand
TCGGTGAAGTCTTTATTGAGCAGTTTTCCCTGCGCGTCGAAGACCAGCCCTTCAAAAAGCGCCGCGGAAATTCCTTGAACCGTTCCTCCCTCGATCTGACCCTGGATGTTGATCGGGCTGATCGCTTTCCCGACATCGTATCCGGCGACGACACGATTGATGGCAATCTCTCCCGTTCTTTCGGAGACTTCCGCGTCGATGGCGATCGCGCCGACGGTGAAATGTACGACGCTTTTCGGGGATTGACCGGTCTCGGCGTCCGGATTGACGACATCCTCCGGCACGAAGCGTCCCCTGCCGATGATCGGGCCGCCCTTCAGCTTCCCATCCGGCATCGGGAATCCGTTCTGCAATTTTGGGCCGAAGGTTTCCGATAGGTTCTTTTTCGGACACAGGACGGATCCGTTCTTTAGAAAGATCTCTTCCTCTTTGACTTTCCAATACTCCGCATACAAGGCTAAAAGTTGGTTCCTCGCATCCGTTGCGGCTTCTTTGACTGCCATACCCATTGCCCAGCAACTGCGGCTGGCGACCGTCTGCCAATCATAGGGATGAGTGGCCGAATCCGGGTAATCCAATCGGATGCGGTCATACGGGATACCGAGCTCTTCTGAGACCATTTGAGCGTATGCGGTATAAGCGCCTTGTCCCATGTCCATCGTGGCCGCCATCACTTCCGCGGTGCCATCCACATTGAGTTTGACGATCGCCGAGGAAGCCGCATCCGCTGGTTTTGCGGGCGCTTTGATGGCCAGGGCGATTCCCTTGCCTCTCTTGAACCCTTCACGGAGCGGTTTTTCTTTTTCATCGAAGCGGATATCCGCCTGCACCTTTCGGATAATCTTCTCCAAGGCATGCTCAGACATCGGCATGCCGGTGCAAGTGGGCAACCCCGGTTGCAGGAGGTTCTTGATGCGGAACTCGATCGGATGCATACCGATCTTTTTAGCGGCGATATCGATGACGACTTCCATTGCGCTCATCAGTTCCGGAAGTCCGAAACCGCGGTAGGCCCCCCCGAACGGTTTGTTGGTGTAAACCGCATAACTGTCGGTCCAAACATTGGGGATATAGTAGGTTCCCGTGGAGGTGTACCCGGCGCTGCGTACAGGGTTGGCGCCGTATTCCGCCGAGATGCCGGTGTCAAAGTAGAACGTATTTTTTATGCCCAGTATCTTTCCTTCTTTGGAGATCCCCATTTTTATCGTGGCGATGTAGGCTTGTCTCACCCAGGAAGAAAGCATTACTTCTTCTCTCGGGACGAAAAGTTTCACAGGCCTGCCTTTAATCGCTGGGTGCAGCGCGGCGCTTAAGCAGAGCGCTTCGATCGTCATCCCCGCTTTCCCCCCGAATCCGCCTCCGATAGGGGGGGCAATAACCCGAATAGCGTTGGTCGAAAGACCCAATCCTTCCGCCAGGATCTCTCGAACCGCGAAAACCGACTGCGCGCTGCTCCAAACGGTGATATTGCCCGTTCCAATGTCTTGTTTTGCGATACAGCAATGGGTTTCCAAAAACCCGTG
>JAAYCF010000309.1 GCA_012744415.1 Thermotogaceae bacterium | reverse complement strand
TCCCGAAGAGCGGAAAAAGTGATCGAGGAAAAAAACAAAGAACTTGAACAGATCATCTATGTAGCCTCCCACGATCTGCGCTCGCCCTTAGTCAATGTCGATGGATACAGCCGGGAGCTGGAATATGCGTTGGATGATTTTAAAAGGCTTCTTCGAACCGGAGAATCCGGCTCCAACGCTTTGGAAACCGTCGTCAGGTCGGCGTTACCCGATCTGGAAGAAGCGCTTCAGCACATCCGCACAAGCGCCCTTCAGATGGATTCATTGCTTAAGGGGCTCTTGCGGCTTTCTCGTTCGGGAAGAGCCGCTCTTACCTTCGTTCCTCTCGAGATGAACCTCATCGTAAAAAATGTGCTCTCTTCTATGGACTATCAAATCACGGCTTCCGAAGCGCACATCGAAGTGGAGCCATTGCCCGGATGCGTCGGGGATGAAGTGCAGATCACTCAGGTGATAACCAATTTGCTCGGAAACGCCATCAAATACCTAGACCCCGAGAGGCCGGGGAAAATACGGGTATCCGGCACAGTCGATAGGAGAAACAGCATCTATTGCATCGAAGACAACGGTGTGGGTATCGCCCCCGAACATCAGGAGAAGATATTCCAGCTCTTTCACCGTTTGAATCCGGCCAAGACCGAGGGAGAAGGGCTGGGGCTTACCATCGTGCGGCAAATCATCAACCGGCATGACGGGAAGATCTGGGTGGAATCCGAACCGGGTCGGGGCAGCAAGTTCTTTTTTTCCGTACCGACGAAAAAACAACAGGCCTTCCAAAATGGAAACCCGCCTCCGAATACCCATGCTTAGAGAAAGGAGTCGGCCCCGCCATGGGAGAAGCGCCTTTAGATATCGGCCGTTGGTTTAACACCGCTGAAATCGGATTCTCTTATCATAAGGGCATTCGCGACAGCCGCGGGTTTTTGGCGGACATTGAGTTCATCGACGTGAACCCGTTCTTCGAGCGCCTCCTCGGCGCCGATCGAAATCGAATCATTGGGTGTCGAGCCGGAACGATTCTTCCTCCGCGCTTTCGGGCTACTCCCGACTGGGTAGCCCTCTTTGTCAACGAAGAACCCGGCCGGAGTTATCATCAATGTTGGCTTAAGTTCCCCGACACCGACTCTTCTTTTATGAGCCTATCCTTTAAAAGCGTTCAGGGGCAACCGGACCTTTTCTTTACGTTTCTTTTCAAAACCGATGGAACGGGGGGACCTCCACCGGAACTGGAAAAACGCGAAGAGCGGTGGCGCTACGCCCTGGAAGGCGGTGGTGTCGGCGTATGGGATATCAATGGCGAAACGGGAGAAGTGTACTACTCGCCCATTTGGAAAAAGATGCTGGGATACGAAGATTACGAGATCGGAAGCACGAACGATGAGTGGGAGTCGCGGATCCACCCGGAAGACCGCGAAACGATTTTTGTCGCAATTCGTTTGGAACAGTTGCGAAAAGCACCGATATCCAGGCACGAACACCGTTTACGGTGCAAAGACGGATCTTACAAATGGATCCTGTCTTTAGGAAAAACAATCAAAAGCTCACCTGAAGGCCAATGTCTTCGAGCCGTCGGAATCCATATCGATATCGGCGAAAGAAAACAGATTGAGGAGTCGCTAAAACAGAGGGAACAAGAGCTGCGCGTCATTTTGGAGACAACGAAAGACGGCTTCTGCTCCACGGACAAAAGCGGGAAATTCCTCAGCGCGAACGAGGCTTTCCTTCATATGATCGGATATTCGTTAGAAGAGCTGTTAACGTTGCGCTTTGCAGACCTGAGTGTTTTCCAAACCGAGGAAGAACTTGACGCCAGAAATCATCGTATTGAAACCAACGGTTTCGAAGTTTTCGAAACACGCTGGCGCCTAAAGAATGGGAAAACCGCATTTTTCGAGATTTCCGCTTCTTTATTGGATACTCATCCGAGGAAAATCGTTTATTTTTGTCGAGACACGACGGAACGGAAAAACATGGAAGATCAGCTGCTACTGGCGAAGAAACAGGCGGAGGCGGCCAACCAAGCCAAAACCCGTTTTCTTTCCACGATATCCCACGAGCTAAGAAATCCCTTGAACAGTATCTTGGGGTTTACCCAACTGCTATTTGATTCCTCACTCACTCCTGAACAGCAGGAACACACCCGGTATATCGCCAGCTCCTCGCGCCTTTTGCTGAACATTATCGGCGAGGTTCTCGATCTCTCGAAGATAGAGGCCGGCAAGATGGCTTTGGCCGTTTTCCCAAGCGATCTCAGAAAGGTGTGCGCCGAAGTCGTTCAGCTGCATCTTCTTCAGGCGAAGGAAAAAAGTATCGACCTTCGTTGGAATTTCGACGAACTGATTCCGGAGAGTTTGCTTTTCGACCCGTTCCGATTGCAGCAGGTACTGATGAACCTCATCGGAAATGCCGTGAAATTCACATCGGCAGGAAACGTCTCTTTGCGTGTCAGCCGAAGAGATCCGCAACGATATGACGGAAAAGAGTTTATCCGATTCGAAATAGAAGACTCAGGCATCGGAATGAGCGAAGAAGCCTGTAACAGGGTGTTTTCCGAGTACGAACAAGCGGATCCGATGATCAGTCAGCGGTATGGCGGCACCGGTTTAGGTCTCGCCATATCGAAAAAAATCCTGGATCTGATGGGGTCCTCTCTACGCGTGAAAAGCGCGCTGGGTGTCGGATCCGTCTTCTCTTTTGATCTACCGCTGGTCATGCCGAAAAAACATCATAGAAATGAAACGCTCGCAGTGCCCGCGGAGGAACCAAAGTTCGGAATCGGTCTCAAGAGAAGGGTACATGTGTTGTTGGTAGAAGACGAACCCGTGAACCTCTTATTATCCAAGAAACTGTTATCGCAAATTTCGCCTGAACTCACATTCAATCAGGCAACCAATGGGGAGGAAGCGCTGGAGATCTTTTTAAAATCGCCGCCGGACATCATCTTTATGGATATTCACATGCCGGTGATGGACGGTTACCAAACAACCGTAAAAATTCGGCTTTTCGAGAAACAATTCGGCAGCCACGTTCCGATTATCGGTGTTACGGCGGTTGTAGGAAAGAAGCATCTAGAGGATTGTTTGTCCTCAGGGATGGACGATGTGCTCCTCAAGCCTCTTTCCACGGCGGCGTTCGAAAAAATGCTCCGCAAGTGGTTGCTTTCGTAACGAAACCCGGGGGAGTGACGGAGCGCGAAGAAACGGCTCGTCGTTGTAAAAAAGGCGGTGCTCATGCGGTTATAATATGTTAACAATCCAGCAAGTTATTTTTGCGTTATCTATTCTATATAAGATGGTACAATAGACCTGAGAGGAGAAGCCATGAATCAAGAAGTCGTTATCCTGGTAGCCGAAGATGATGAAGGTCATGCGGGTTTGATACGGAGAAACCTGGTGAGAGCAGGCATCACGAATAAGCTGATCCTATTCAAGGACGGCCAGGAGGTCTCCAACTTTCTGTTCAAAGACGGAGACGGTCCGCATCGGGAGGTCGGGGTTTCGTATATCCTTTTGTTGGATATCCGCATGCCAAAGTTGGACGGAACAGAGGTGCTGAAAAAGGTGAAAGCGGATTCGGAATTGCGTAAGATGCCGGTGATCATGATCACAACCACTGATGATCCGCGAGAAGTTGAGCATTGCCATCTGTTGGGATGCAGCAACTATATCACGAAACCGGTGGAATACGATGCCTTTGTGAACGCCGTCCGGCAACTGGGCTTGTTCTTATCGGTTGTCCAGATTCCGAAAGTCAACGGCTCTCATTAGCCTCGATCATACGGCTCTCTTCGAATTTTTCTCGGCGAAGAGCTTATGAAAAGCGAACTGTTCAGAGGGTTTTCGGGAGATATCCGACCCGCTTTCTTCAAAAAGGGGGCGTTGCGGTGAAAGGGTATATGAGAATAACCGATCGCCAGGCATTTATCCGGCGGACCAGGCAAACGGCCGTCTGGATGGTTTGTCTATGCCTGATCTCGACCGGGGTTGCCGCAGAAGTGGGCGTCCGTAGGGTATTGGTTCTTCAATCTTATTACCAGGGATATCCACAAGCCGACGCGATACAGCGTGGGATCACCGATATCTTAGGATCACGCGACGGCATCGAGTTGTCGGTCGAGTATTTGGATGCCTTTCACCACTCTGACGACCGCTATATAAGCCATCTTACGGATCTATACTACCACAAATTCACCGAACCCGGAAGTAAAGTGGACTTGGTCATCGCCGTCGATTATCAAGCCTATACCTTTTGCTTGGAAGGACGCGCGAAGTTGTTTCCGGACGCATTTGTCGTGTTTTGCGGTCTCGATGAGAGCGGCCTAAAGACCCCGACGGATCCAACCTATATGACGGGAATTTTTCGAACCTACTCCCTTAAAGAAACGGTCGATATCGGCCTATCCTTCAAACCCGAAGCGGAAAATTTGGCGGTTGTCTCCGGCTCCAGCCCGGCGGACCAGGCGTTGTATGCGTCTGTCAAAGATCACCTTGCCAAATATCGCGGGGTCTTGAACCTGATCGAACTGGTCCAATTCGAGGCCCAAGCGCTCAAGGAGTTCTTGATCGGGCAACAGGAGAACACAATCGTACTCTACCTATCCTATTCTCAAGACCCGACGGGAAAGGCGTTCTTGCCCCCGGAAGGCGCCCGTCTGGCGACGGTGAATCCCCGGCTTCTGGTTTTGGCCTTGAATGAAGAAGACATCTCGAACGGAATCGTCGGCGGTAAGGTCAACCAAGGGTACGCGCAGGGGGCGGAAGCGGCGCGCGTCGCCCTTCGAGTATTGGAAGAACCAGATAAAACGAAGTTTTCTGAGATCAGCCGGGTTGAAAATCGGTACGTTTTCGATAGTGTTATTTTACGTAAGCTGGGAATCAGGAAAGAAAAGATTCCGGACGAAGCCCTATTGCTGAACAGCAATTTCGAACAACTGATAACCCAGAGGGAAGGCAGTGGGGGGCAAAGTTTCTTTAGTTACGAGATCTTCGAAGAACATAGCATGGTGATGGTTTTATCCGAACCAGAAACGGGGATCATCATCGAGGCCAACAGAAAAGCCCGAGATTTTTACGGGTATCCTGACTTAGTCGGTCAGAGCTGGGCGGACATCCTTTACGTCGAGTCCGAAGAACGCGCATCCCCCGCCGGGGTCGAAGACTTCAACCCGGATATGGATCGGCAAATACACCGGATTTCAGACGGGTCTCTCAGAAATTTGCTCGTTTATTCCTCCGAAGTGAAAATCGGGGATACACCGGTTCTGTTCTCCATCCTTTCCGATATCACCGATCAGGTGTACGCCGAAGAGACGATATTCGTCCAGGAAAAAAGGTTACGAAATATGACGATTCATACGGCCGTCTTGATGGTTAGCATCATAGCGGTGCTCATCTATTTGCTTTACAGCCGTAAACGCTCTTTTCAAGCGCTACAGAGCAGCGAACAGAAGTACCGTCAGATTGCGGAAAACGCGCCCGCGACCGTCTTTCAATTCCAGATGAGCCGGGAGGGGAGGTATTCCTTTCCTTATATCAGTACCGTCGCTTCTGAGATGACCGGTATCCCGAAGGAAAAGATTACGGAGAACGCCGCTTCCATCATGCAAATTATCTATCCGGAAGACGTACCTGAGTTTATGACGAAGATTCGGGAATCTGCCAAAAGTTTGAGCTATTTTTTCCATGTCTTCCGCTGCAATACCCTCAAGGGAACGATCTGGATAGAGGCCCGCGCGACGCCGAATCGGTTGAAAGATGGAACGACGCAATGGAACGGTTTCCTCGTGGATATTACCGAACGGATCATTTCGGAAAAGAGAATCCAGGAGTCAAACAACCGCTTGATTACCGTTATGAACAGCATTGACGCGATCGTTTACATTGCGGATATGGAGACCTATGAACTTCTTTTCGTCAATGAAGACCTGTTGAAAGCCTGGGGAAGAGACATCATCGGGCAAACGTGCTGGAAGACCATCCAATCAGGTATGGACGGCCCTTGTCCCTTTTGCACCAATCATCTGTTATTGGATGCAGCGGGCAATCCGAAAGAGGTCTATCAGTGGGAGATTAAGAATTCAACCAACGGGAAGTGGTATGACTGCCGCGACCGGGCCATACGCTGGATCGACGGCCGGATGGTGCGCATGGAGATCGCGACAGATATCACAGAGAGGAAAGAAGCCGAAAGAGCGCTTTTCGAGAGTGAGAACAAGTTCAGAACCCTCTTCTCTTCGATGAGCGAGATGGTGGCGTTGCATGAGTTGGTTTTCGACGCACACGGGAAATTTGTGGATTACCGCATCACCGACTGTAACGAAGCCTATACGTTCCTAACCGGAATGGAAAAAGAACAAATGATTGGGAAATTGGGTTCCGAGGTTTACCGATCCGATCCGCCCCCTTTTCTCGATGATTATGCGGAGGTCGCTCTGACAGGCAAGCCGAATCATATCGAGACCTTTTTCCCGTTATTTAACCGCTACCTTTCGGTTTCGATCGTCTCACCAGAGAAAAACAAATTCGCGACGGTAGCCACCGATATTTCCGAAATCAAGCGAGCCGAAAAAACCATCGAAGAAAAGAACGAAGAGTTGGAGCAGATCATCTACGTCGCTTCCCACGATCTCCGATCGCCGCTTGTCAACGTGGATGGGTACAGTCGTGAATTGGAGTATACTGTCGATGATTTTCAGAAAGTTCTGGAAACGGGCGCCCACGGTTCAGAGAGAGTCGAAACAATCGTTCGTTCAGCTTTGCCCGACATCAACGAGGCGCTGAAACACATCCGCACCAGCGCCCGCCAAATGGATGCGCTTCTGAAAGGGTTACTACGATTGTCGCGTTCCGGAAGAGCCGCTTTGAACATCGTCGCCCTGGATATGGACGCGCTCCTCCGAGCGGTGTTGTCTTCCCTGGATTACCAGATCACGACCTCGGGGGTTCAAATAAGGCTTTCCCCTCTCCCTTCGTGTTTGGGAGATGAAATACAGATCACCCAGGTGTTCTCCAACCTCATCGGGAATGCCCTCAAGTTTCTCGATGGCCGGAGACAGGGAGTCATCACCATCACTGGGGCGGTTGAGAAAGGCTGTTCGGTATACTGTGTGGAAGACAATGGCATCGGTATCGCTCCGGAACACCAGGAAAACATCTTCCAGCTGTTTCATCGCCTCAATCCGCAAAAGACCGAAGGGGAGGGGCTGGGGTTAACCATCGTCAAACAAATCGTCTTTAGGAACGGGGGCAAGGTATGGGTTCGATCCGAGATCAATCAAGGCAGCCGGTTTTATGTCTCCTTGCCGATGAACCCTCATAAGAACTGAAAAGAAGGTTTCATCCCCGAATCGCCGACACATGTTCTGCAGATCGATGAAAGGCCCGCTCCGTATTTAAAGGAGGAATCATCATGAATGAATTTGCCGCCAAAGAACGTCAAAAGCCACGCTGTGTGCTGGTGGTGGAAGATGACGATGGTTTACAAAGATTGATCGTTCGAAAATTGCAGAAAGCCGGATACCAAACCAAAGGGGCCATCACGGCCCACGCCGCTATCGAAATGGTCATTCAATGGAAGGAAGAGGATCCGGAACTCGTTTTGCTTCTGGATCAGAACCTTCCGGATATGACCGGGCGCGATATGTTGAATATCTTGGAAAAAAACAACGTCCGCTTTCCGTTCGTCATTATGACCGGCCAAGGTGATGAACGGCTCGCGGTCGACATGATGAAGATGGGGGCGGCAGACTACCTGTTAAAAGATCTCAACCTCATCGATCGGTTGCCAGAAGTGTTTAACCGTCTATTCATCCGACTGGAGACCGAACAACGGCTCCTCGCAGCGGAAGCCCTCTTAAAAGTGGCCGCGGAAGAACATCGGATTTTACTGGATAATATACAGCCTCAGGTGTGGTACCTCACCGATCCCGATACTTACGGGGCAGTGAACGAATCCCATGCTGCGTTTCTCGGGACGAAGAAAGAGGCGCTCGAATCGAAAGAAAAGCGCCTACTGCCAGAAAACTACGTTATAGAGGCTTTTTGGAAAGGAAACGGGAAAGTCTTCGCGGGAAGTGTCGTGCAAGCGGAAGAGTGGGTCACTCATTTTTCGGGTCAGGAGCGATGCGTTTTCATCATCAAGAAACCGGTTATCGGCGAAAACGGGAAGGTAACCAGCGTGGTTTGTACCGCGGAGGACATAACGGAAAGAAAGCTTGCGGAAAAAGCGCTCCTCGAAAGCCAAGAGCAGATACGCATCCAACAGTTGAAATTTCAGGAAGAGCTGCTTTTATCGATTATCCAAATACTGGAACTTTATGATATCTATACCCGTGGCCATTCCGAAAATGTGGCGCGCTATTCCTCGCTGATCGCGCGAAAGATCAATCCCGACCCCGACTGGGCGAAAGAGGTCTATTGGGCGGGCTTGGTTCACGATATCGGCAAACTGCTGGTGCCCACCCAGATTCTGAATAAACCGGGCAGACTCACCGACGAAGAATACGAGCTCGTCAAAATGCATCCCGTATGGGGCGCCAAGGTTCTGATGACTTCCGAGAAGCTGCTGGATATCGGCCGATTCGTTCTCCATCACCATGAACGATACGACGGTCGAGGATACCCGGACGGGATCAGTGGCAACGCAATACCTTTGGCTTCCAGAATCATCTGCGTCGCCGATTCTTACGATGCGATGACCAGTCAACGATCCTATCGAACGCCATTCACGCCCCAGCAAGCAAAAGAAGAGCTGAAGAGGAATAAAAGCATCCAGTTCGATCCCGAGATCGTCGATGTCTTCCTGTCTCTCGATTCCGAATCACAGGAAGTCCCCATACCGTCTGGGGAAATCGACATCAATCTCGCGAATCGTATTTGGGATTCTTCCAAGAGATAAGCCCTGCCTAACACCGAATGCCTCTCTATTTCTGTTTTTTTTGAGAATCCTTGACAAATCCGTTTTTTCGGTATAGAATTAGACCATTAGGTTTATACTAAGTGGTCTATTTTTTAAGGAGGCAAACATGATTACCGTCAACCGGTTAATTCACCGATATCCTCATTCCGAGAAAAATGCCGTCGACGACATCTCTTTTCATATCGAAAAAGGAGAAATCTTCGGCTTTCTGGGGCCCAGTGGCGCGGGGAAAAGCACAGTGCAAAATATCCTAACGGGGCTCCTCCCGCTTCAGTCAGGCAACGTCACGATCAACGGAAATCCGATTCAAAAACGAGATCGGCGCTTTTTCGAAGAGATCGGGGTCTCCTTTGAAGTCCCTAATCTTTATGAAAAACTAACCGGATTGGAAAATCTTCTCTTTTATGCGACCCTATTCCGAAAAGCCGGACTCCCTCCCGAGACCCTGATGGATAGGGTTGAACTCGCCGATGCCAAACATAAGCGGGTGAAAGACTACTCTAAAGGAATGAAGCAGCGACTTACCTTCGCCCGATCGTTGATCAATGATCCGAAAATTCTCTTTCTGGATGAGCCGTTATCCGGTTTGGATCCCGCCACAGGCCAAACCGTGAAACGTTTGATTGAAGAACAGCGGGAAAAAAAGAAGACGATATTCCTGACAACCCACAACATGTTTTTGGCCGACGAGCTCTGCGACCGTGTCGCCTTTCTGCATGAAGGGCGAATTGTGGCGCTGGACACGCCCAAACGTTTGAAACTCTCTAACGGGCAACAGATCGTGGATGTGGAGTATATCGCAGGAACGGGGACGGAGAAGAAACGGTTTTCCTTAAACGACGCCTCCGCGCTCAAGGCGTTGAGCGACTGTGTTCAAACCAATAAGATCGTCACGATGCATACGATGGAAGCCACCCTCGAACAAGTCTTTATACAATTGACCGGAAGGGGGCTCGACTAAGATGGCCTTGCTGCGCCAAGATTGGAAGATCGCTTACCGAAACGGGTTTTTCTTCATCACAATCATCGTCGCTCTCCTCTATGTCGCGCTCGTGCGTTGGGTGCTGCCGATCGGGGGGGAAACCCAGCCGGTTCCGCTCGGCGTCTATGATCGGACTGAAGGGCGCGTTTGGGAAACTTGGCTGGCAGATCAACCAGAACAATTCCAGCTCTATGATTCAGAAGAAACCTTAGTGAACGCGATTCAAGGCAAAAAGGCCTTGGGCCTTGTCATCGGAGAAGAGGGATGGACGGTCTACCGTCAAGGGTATGAAAGCAACCGGGACATCGCCTTTCTTGTTTCCTCTATTAACGTCCTCTCCAAAACGATGAGCGGCCAATTGAATCGAGAGAAGGTCTCGATTCTTACCCTTGAAGAGGAAGCGCCCATAGAAACGCTCGTCACCCAGATGGTTCCGCTGCTCATGGCGACTGATATTATCCTGCTGGGATTCTTCTTTGCGGCAGCGATGGTCTTTAACGAGAAGAAAGAGAATAGTCTCACGGCGCTCCGCGTGTCGCCCCTCCCCGCCGCTCCATACCTCCTTTCAAAAATTACGGTCAATGTGGGATTTTCTTTGATCTTTTCCATCCTCTTTCTCTTTCTGACCGGTTTTTTCAGCGCGCACTCCCTCGAGTTATTCGCGATCATCTTGTTGTCCTCTTTTGCGATGTCCGGTATCGGGGTGTTCCTGGGATGCTTCTACAGCTCTATTTCGGACTTCATCTATCCCGCCTTTATCGTCACCCTTGTCTGTATGATTCCGGGGTTATTGCCCCTTCTATCTGATATCGGCATCAACCTGCCAGTCTCTCTGGTCGAATGGATCCCATCTTATCACGTCTTCCGAGAAACTCACCACCTTTTGTTCCAAC
>JAAYCF010000308.1 GCA_012744415.1 Thermotogaceae bacterium | reverse complement strand
GAAGAAAAGATGGATAACATCTTCGGTTATGGGAACGCGCAAATGCGTAAGATACGTCATCAAATCCAAATGATCTTCCAGGATCCTTACGCTTCACTCAATCCTCGGATGACAATACAGGACATCATCTCGGAAGGCCTGAAGGCGAACAAGCTCGTCCACGACGGGCAAGAGATGATACAAACGGTCGCCGATATTATGGAAAAGGTCGGGTTGCGTCCCGAGTATATGAAGCGTTACCCTCATGAGTTCTCGGGAGGTCAAAGGCAGAGAATCGGCATCGCCCGCGTGATTGTGATGAGACCGAAAATCGTTATTTGCGACGAGCCTGTTTCCGCGTTGGACGTTTCCGTACAAGCCCAAATTATCAATCTCTTGGAGGACCTGCGCGCGGAGTTCGGACTGACCTACCTCTTTATCGCCCACGACCTTTCGGTTGTCAAACACATCTCCGACCGCATCGCCGTGATGTATTTGGGGAAGATTGTCGAAAAAACTGATACGGATCGGCTCTTTAAAAGCCCAATGCATCCCTATACACAAGGATTGCTACAGGCGATTCCTGTTCCGGACCCTCATCAACGGAGGTCGGGCCGGCGCTTGTTGATTGCGGGAGACATCCCATCACCGATCGATCCGCCGGAAGGATGCCGTTTTGTTAAGCGGTGCTCAAAAGCGATGGATCGGTGTCATAAAGAAACTCCAGAGCTTCTGGAAGTCCAACCCGGCCACGAAGTTGCGTGTTTTTTGTATTCCACCTAAAAAAGTCCGGAAATGCAATAGAACCCTCGCGGGGTACAACAAAACGGCCCCGCGGGTTTTACGCCTGAAAATTAGCGGGGTTTCCTCCCTGGATATTTGTTCGAAACGCTTCGGTTTATAGGAGTTTTCCCAATTGTTCGTAATCGTATCTCTTCACGAGAAACAGCAACCCTTGCGCGATACGCGGATCCGACTCTTTAATCCGATCAATCAAACCTTTCAGCTTTAACATTTCCCCCTCTTCCAAAGCTTTACGCATTTCGAGACGGACGGAATCAGGAATCGATGCTAAATCTTCTTGTTGGATTAGGGGCGCACGTTCCGAATCGGAAGGAGCGGTTTCGGGGTCTCTGTATAAAAATCGGGCCTTGAGCAGTTTTTCGATGAGTTCGAACAGATCATCGGGACAGACGGGTTTTCGAAGGTATCCGTCGACGCCTGTCGCTAACACGCTTTTTTCTTCATCTTCGAAAGCGCTGGCGGTAACTGCGATCACCGGCGTTTTACGGCCCCTTTCTGTCGCTTTGATTTTTCGGGTCGCCTCATACCCATCGAGGATAGGCATTCGCATGTCCATCAGTATCAGATTTGGAAACCACCGTTCAAACAAGTAAAGCCCCTCCTGCCCGTTTTGCGCGGTTCGCACACGAAAACCGATGGGTTCTAGGAGATCGCGCAGGAGTTCTCGGTTGTCTTTTTGATCATCGACGATCAATATCCGATATGGACCGCTTCTCGGTTCGAGTCCCACGATTGTCCGTTTGGTACGGTTTCCCTCAACTTCCAAGTTTTCCAAACGAACAATCGGCAATTCGAAACGGAAAATGCTTCCGCGACTCACCTGGCTGTTGACGGAAATACCTCCGCCCATCAGTTCTAACAGGCTTTTGGTAATGGCTAATCCCAAACCGGTTCCGCCTGCCGCGCGCCCCGCGGAGGAGACACGGAAGGAATCGAATATCTGCGGTATCTCTTCTTCCGGAATGCCCGGACCAGTATCTTCCACTTCGATAAATAGGCGAAGCTCTTTTTGAAGCGTTCCTTCTTTTCCTGGCGATCCGGCTTTAAGGCGGAGAACGAGACCGCCGAATTTGGTGAATTTCACCGAATTACCGAGGAGATTGATCAGGATCTGACGGAGTTTGCCTTCGTCTGAACGGACGTACTGAGGAACAGATTCTTTGAGTTCAACGATGAATTGCAGCCCTTTCTCTTCTGCCCGAAACCGGAACATGTTTTCGATATCGGCGATTAGTTTATGCAAATCGAAGGGAGAAGGATGGATTTGCAATTTGCCCGCTTCTATCTTCGACAGGTCCAAGATATCATTGATCAGCTTTAGGAGATGCTCCCCGCTTCGCGCGATCGTTTGGAGTTGTTCAACTTGTTTAGGGGAGAGAGAGGAGTCTCTCTTGAGGATTTGGGCGAACCCGATAATCGCATTCAATGGCGTCCGTATCTCGTGGCTCATATTCGAAAGAAAGACACTTTTTGCGCGATTCGCCTCTTCGGCCACTTTTCGGGCAATTCGATCTTCTTCGGCTTCCCGCCGCTCCGTAATGTCCCGCGCGATGACTTGAACGGCCAAAGCGCCGTCGTAGTGCAAGGAAGAAAACGTCAGTTCAGTAAATCGCTGGGTCCCGTCAAATCGAAG
>JAAYCF010000307.1 GCA_012744415.1 Thermotogaceae bacterium | reverse complement strand
ACCTTTCTTTTTGTCGCGCTTTTCGCGCACCCGTTTTTAACCTACGAGTTCAGCACGCCGAAATACTTCTTTCTGATCGTTTTTATTTCCATAGGAATGGTCTTTTTTCTGTTGCGTCAATGGCGACGGAAAGAACCTACCCTCTATATCGGCCTACCTCAGATTGGATGGTTGGGTTTCGGAATCGCCGCGCTGCTTTCAACCTTTACCGTATTGTTCAATAATCCCGCGTATTTCCAGTTTTCTTTTGAAATCGGGATCTACGCTTTTCTGACCGTTTTTATGGTTCTTTACTTTTCCAATCTGCTCGAAACGAAACGAGATGTCTCGTCTTTCCTGCTCTTTGCGCTCGCTACCGGTTTCATCGTCAGTATCGAAGCGCTGTACAACTATTATACCGGCTACTCCTTTTTTCTCGGCTTTTACGGAGCCGGGAAGATGGGGATGAAGGCAACCATCGGAAACGTCAACTTCGTTTCGGATTTTTTGGGATCCCTCCTGCCACTCTCTTTCTACTTTCTGCTATCGACACCCCTTTCTTGGAACATAACGAAGAAGCCCTCGATCTGTCAAACCATCTTGATAACTCTTGTGAAGGCCTTCGGAGGACTGACCTTCTTCCTCTTCTATTTGGTCGTCCTGCTATCGGGTACCCGCGCCGTCATCCTTTCTCTGATGATCGGAGCGTTGGTTTTGGTTCTCACCTATGTCTGGTACCTCTGGACGCGTCGAAAAGAGAAGGAAAAGACGCCAAAAACATCGCGGGTGGTAAACGGCGTGTTGACTGTTTTCGCAATACTCGTCCTGATCACCGTTCCATTCATTCTTGAATCCGAAAACAATATTTTGAGAACAACTGTGGATGTCGGCGAACGAACCGCTTCGATATTCGATCCCCGCGGTTTCCAAACCACAGGGGGAAAAGCGCGCGTGTTAGCGTGGAAGGCCTCTGTCCTGCAATGGGAAGACAATCCCATTATTGGCGCCGGGATCGGAACCTATATGCGCGATTCCATCCAATATATGGGAGATGCGATCCAGCAAAACCCGGAATACGTTGACTCCTGGTCCAACTTCAAACGCACGCATAACGACTATTTCCAAGTTTTAGGCGAGATGGGGTTGCTCGGCATTCTCGCCGTCGCTTTCACGCTGTTGGTGATGGTTTGGCTATTCTTCAAAATGCTCCTTCGGATGAAAAACCGCGATGACGCGTTGCTCCTGATTCTATTAGCGGTCTCTTTCGTTGAGATCCTCGGCCATAGTTTCACGGAGTTTCCGCTGCATCTGCTCCCGAACCAGCTTTGGGCGATAGCCATTGGTGGGATCGGTTTTGGAAGCTACCTGAACCGGGAAACCCTCTTAGCGTGGCGACGGCCGTTTTCGAAACGGTGGATCCTGGTTGGAATCCTCGTCGTCGCGATCGTCGGAACCCTCGCCGGGACGCTCAAATATCGCAGCATGATGGCGGACGCCTACTTCAAGGAAGGTAACGGGCGCTATTCCTCCCTTTCCCAGATCGACGGGTATCGAAGCCAGCACGCGAGCGAGCTTCAGAAGGCGAAAGATGCCAGCCAAGCCTTGGAACAACGGACAGGCGCGTACGAAAGGTTTGCGACAGAAACTTACCTCACGCAGGTGATACCGCTGATCCGCTCCGCCGCGGGAGGTAATTTAACTGAGGAAGAGATACGACTCAGGGGATTGGAAGAGCTCTCGAAAGAAATAGGGAAAGAAAAAGCCCGATTAAACGACTTCTATATTCGTTACGAAGACAATCAGTTGAAACTGAACCAAAGCGCGGCGGAAATATATGAAAGCGCTCGTGATCGGCTGTTGCAAAGCTTGGACCTTGCCCCGTTTTACGGAAGGAACCACTATTACTTGGCGGCGTTGATGATTCGGCCGGAACGAAAGAATATCCTTCTCCAACAAAAAGCGATGGCTCAGGATCCCCTTGACGTATTACGGGCTCATTTTACTGAAGTGACGGAAGACCGTAAACACATCGCCTCCGCCTTTCGGCTCTTTCCCCTCGAAAAAGACTTCATTTGGCTGGAATCCAAAGTCAAAGCGGGGGTTTCGCTGGAAAAGATGGAAGCGTTGGTCGGAATCAACAACTGGTACGACATCCAGAGCTACCGGGACGCGCTATCCTATTTTCACACCTCTTTCATCGGCTTTGATGAAAAAAATACCTATCGGCAGATGGGAAAATCGTACTACACGCTCTACGCCATGCTCCGAAACCAGGTTGTCGCCTACACACAACTGGCGCGAGAAAACCCGGAATGGGAAAAAGACTTGATACCGCTGATGGTAAGCCACCAGGAAGATGCCCTAAAAGCCTTCGAAGAATTCAAGCGCGCTTACGATCGCGCGATCTATCTGTTGCCCGGAAATTGGCAGATGTTCCCGGAGTGGGAATCGATTTATTCCGAATACATTAGCCTTCTTTTAAAAGCGCAACCCGTCCAAACGGTGTATCCAAAGATCCGGGACATCGCGAACCTGCGCGCCCAAGCCTGCGAATGGATGCACCAGGTTCAACGCATCGGTATCCCCGACGATATCGCCGTATTCTACGCCCAATTGACGCAGGCGTTCTTGGACTCGAAGATGTACCAGGAGACGCTATACGTCATCGACGAGGGGTTGAATACGCTAACGAAGGCTTACCGGTGGAATAAGGATGATCTGGAAAACAATCCGTACTTGACCGAAGAGAATAAAAACCGCATCCGGGGGTTTTTATCTGCTTATGATAATTTGCTCAAAAACCGGAGCCTGTTCATCGACCAGGTGTTGGAAGTCTATGCTCAGGCTCAGCGAAACGGCACTTTTGAACAGCTTTGGCTCGAAGACTGGAAAGAGCATCAGTTTATCGATCGGAAATGGCCGGATGCCACCTACGAGGAGATTATCGCCCTACTGAAAAGAGCGAAGGCCGAACGGGCGCCGCTATAGAGAATGGGCGTCAACGAGTGAGCCCCGCCGGGATATATCCGTCTCGGAGCGACTTGGAGCGCTATCTTCAGAGCGCCGCAGCACCGTTTTTCCAGTAGGTGAAACTTCAATTGGGCATGGTTTTCGGGCTTTAGGTTTGAAACCGAGAAATCGGGTTCCGCTTTATACTCGATGATCCCCTAGAAAACCAACACGAAAAAAAAGACGCGATAATCGCGTCTTTTTTCCGTGTTAACGAGGGTTTATACTGGTTTGACCGGGATACAAATCTCGACCGGCGTTTTCCCGTCGGTGCGATCTTTTTCCGCGGGAGGATACAGTTCGAAGCAGGGGCGGTCGTCCGGCACATAGCCACTCGAAGGAAGCCATACCCCGTAAACCCAATCCCAGGCTTGCTGATATTCATCGTCTCCCAGTTCGAAGTAAGCGGACGCATACGTACCTGCCGCAATCTCCATCTTTCCGATCTCCCCGTCAACTGCCGTTTCGGGCGCCACCGTCACGCAAACGCTCACGCGCAGCTTCTCTTCGGCGGTGATTTCCGGGTCGTCATGATAGATGATCAGAAATTGCGCCTTCGGTGACTTCAACAACCCTCTGGGTTCCGCCCAGGAGCAAAGTTTTGAGAATAAACTTTCGAACAGTTTCGCATTGCCTTTGTAAGGACCCATATACCGGACGTATGCGGCCGTCATCGTCGGGAACGTTTTAATCGTGACCTTTCGGTTCTCTTCATTCATCGTTGTCCTCCTCTTCTCTCTCAAGATGTCATAATTATAGAGGATCGGAGGGATCTTGTCTTTCCACGCGTTGCTTTGCGCTTGATCCATCTTGCGATCGTCTT
>JAAYCF010000306.1 GCA_012744415.1 Thermotogaceae bacterium | reverse complement strand
GAAAGACCTGCTCCATCGTTCTCGAGATAACGGTCATCCACCGTTTAAACGAAGTTTTTTTCGGATTGACCAGCAGAACGACAAGCGCCGAAAGAACGAAGGTTAACGGCAATCCGATAACCGGAATGTAGAAAGCGACATATTTTTGCAAAAGGATCAAAACCACCAGGACGAGGAGCGGGGTTAAGATTCTCACCCAGTTCATCTTCTCGACCGGTTTCGGCAACTTGGTCAATACTTCGTTTTTCTTCTGCGGTTTCGCGCCGCGTCCGAACCAAAGAATCGAAAAAATAGAAATGATCGCGATCGGAACAATCAGCACGACATCGAACCCGACATAAGGCATGTTCGCCTGCGCGGTCATCAGCATCGCCCATAGGTTGATTGGAGGCGCCGCCGCTGCCAGCATCGCGAAGACATAGATAAAACCGACGATCTTGCCTTTGGATAAACCCATATAGGTCAGAACAGTCGTGACCAATCCACCGACGACGAAGATCGAAACGCTTCCGGCTCCGGTAAGGGCGCCGGGGATGATCATTAGAATGGCCATGAAGATCATCATAATCCATTTGTGATTAAAGAAATTTTCCACTAATTTGCGAATCAAAGCGTCCATGGCCCCTGTTTCCGTGTACATGTTGATGAAAATAGACGCGGTGACGAAGATCAGCGCAACATCGAAATAGGTAAACCACCCTTCGACGAGCAACCGCACGGGAAAACCAAAACCGCCCGCAATTGCTCCAGCGATAGCCGCCAGAAAAATCGAGAATTCGGTCGATTTAAGCTTCCAGCTCGAAAGGGCGAAGACAACGACAATTACGATTGCTGTGAATATTGTGCTTCCATACACGGTCGATTCCTCCCCCAAAGGAAAAAGCTATTTGTTTTCGTACCAAATTCTGATAATCTTTTGGATTTCCAGTTGATTGTCCAGAATCGTTAACGGTATGTTTTTCTCCGTTGATAATTTGGTGAACTTTCCGTCAAAGTTGCTGTCTTTCGTGACGAGGATGTAGTCCGCGAATGGCGCGATCGCGTCGATGGAGCGCTCGTTGGCACTGTCTCCGCGACGTACTTGCCCTTCAATGTGTATCGCAATCAATAACAAATTGTGTTTCTTGATCGCTTCGATCATCTTGTTCAACCGGGCGATTTCGTCATCGATCGTGATGCCCGATGCGCCCAATCCCTTAGCGGTAGACCCGATCGCCACGACGACCGCTTTCACCATATTCCCCTGGTCATCCGTAAAGTCCACCTCAAAGGTGTTCTCTCTTCCGGGTTCGGCGTTAGAGATAAAATCAAGACTTTTCTTAAAGGTCTTGGTCGCCAGGAACTGCGCCTCCATCATCTTGCGACCCGTCCCCTGACCGGCATTGGTCAACAGAAAGGTAACAGGCAGCTTGATCGGTTCCGCGCCGGAATAGGCGAATACAACTGTGCTGGAAATCAAGACCATAGCGAGTACGAAAATCCAACCTAATTTACGCATACTAACCTCCTAAAAATGATATAAAGTATCTTTAAGTCATTATCCTTTTTCGACGGAAAAAGCGAGAAGCAACGAGCAAAGATTACGTAAGCGTATCCGGGCGATCTTTTCGATCGGAGCTCAGTGAATTCGTCGGTTTTTGGGCAAATTCCACCATTTTGTG
>JAAYCF010000032.1 GCA_012744415.1 Thermotogaceae bacterium | reverse complement strand
AGGTTTCATACCAATATTACCATAAATTTCGGCGTTTTCGCATCTCCTTCGAGCGCCATCCTCCTAATCCATGCGCTACCGAATGGCCGGAAAACTTTCGTTTAAAACGCTATCCCGCCTTCTCGTGATATAATTGGCTTTAAAGTATCCTTCGCCGCCAAGCCTGACCGTTCCCTGCATTATCGTTTCGGTAAGGGAGAAATCTTAAAATTTTTATGTTTAACTAAAAACAACGAGAATGAAGGTCAATATGAAATCATAAGACTTATCAGGCAAATAACGTTGCGACTTAGTGTCGTTTGGTGGCTGGCCTGGAGAGGAATGGGAGGATTAGGATGGTCGATTTTAGGTGTGTTCGCCCAAATGAACTGACTCAGGTTTTTGACGTTATCAACCAAGTATTTCGTAGTCGGTACGACCCGACGATGCAACTGGAATTCCCGTTGCTGTTCTCTACGGAAAACCTCCAAAGGGTCTTCATCGCATTAGAAAAGGGTAAAGTCGTTTCTCATATGGGGTATCAAAAAACCGAATACATCGACCAAAACCGGCGCTTATCCGTCGCGTTTTTAGGAGCTGTCGCAACTTTGCCGGAACATCGCGGGACCGGAATCGCGTCAAGGCTGTTGGAAATGGCAGAGGAGGCGATGCGTGCTGAAATGATCGACCTTTGCCTTATTTCCGGAAACCGTTCCTTGTATCTTCGTCACGGTTATAGCGAACGGGGCGCGACGTATGAATATCTCTTGACGATACCGGATACGGCGCCCAATGTTTCCGTACGCGCTTATTCCGAAAGAGACATCGATGTTGTTCTTGCTATCTACGCGCAGGAAGAAAAGCGGTTTCATCGTGATGCGGAGGCTTTCCGGAAACTTCTCGGGGTGTATCAGGCGCTTAAAGGGCAAGGGCCACGATCCATCCCGATCGCGCAGATCGGCCCGACTTATTTGGTCTACGACCACGATATTCCAGTCGCCTATTTTAACCTGCGCGGCAACCAAAAGTATCCGATCGAATACGCTGGAGATCGCGAAAGCGTGCTGCGGGGTTTGCAGAGGTTAGCGAAAGAAACCGGCCACCCGTTTTATGTTTGGGTACCGGAATCCGACGCCGCGTTCCTGACTTTGCTGGAACGAAAAGAACCGGTCATTAACAACCGTTATCGCTTCCCACCTTCCCATACCTCGAAAATACTAAACGAAACGGCTCTCGAAGATTCCTTGCTTCTCGGTATGCCATTGCCCGGACTCAATTACGTTTAGAGAAAGAAGGATCCCGTAGACCCATTTTCTCACGTGATCTGGGTCGGCCCTAAACGAAAATGATAATCAAAAGATCCGATCAGTACGAAAACGGATCGATTTGAAGGATGGTTTCTTGGCTTTCCATAAAGGCTTGAAGCCGCTGTTCGATTTGGTAGCGAATTTTAAGGATCTGTAGATCATAGTCAGGCCGAGTGAGATGGAAGTATTTCGAAAAGACAACCTTCACGGCTTTTCCAAGGTAATGGACCCGACCGTTCTTCAAAAACAACTTGATGATAATCCCGCATTCTTCTGAAACGGCTTTTTTTTCATACCGGACAAGTAGACTGGAGTATTCGCTATCAGAAAAGGTCATCGTTTCAGATCCGATAACGATCGTTCTGGATAAAGGCGCCGCGAAAGTGGCGGTAAAAGCGATCAAAGCTAATAGGGCAACGCATAAAGTTCTTTTCATATTCACTCCTCCTGATTTTTCCGATTATACCACAGCCATTTCATTTGTAAGGGACCACGGTATCT
>JAAYCF010000305.1 GCA_012744415.1 Thermotogaceae bacterium | reverse complement strand
TGCTGCTCTCGCTCCCGGCTGCCGGGATGGTCAATACGACTCCCAGCGGCAACGCCGTTTTCAGTTCGGCCTTTCCTTCAAAGAAATCCCATACATCGCCAGTATAAGGTATTCCCATCGCGATCGCCTTGGCGGAGTCGATCACACTTCCGCCTCCGACCGCAAGAATGAAGTCGACGCCTTCTTTTCGGCACATGTCGATTCCGGTTTTTACTAACGATAGACGCGGATTGGGTTGGACCCCGCCCAGCTCCACCCAATCGATCTGTTGGCCCTTCAAAGCTTGGATAACGCGGTCATAAAGACCGTTCTTTTTGATGCTGTTACCGCCATAGTGAAGCAACACCTTCCGGCCCCATTGAGACGTTTCTACACCCACGCGCGCTTCTGTTTCTTTTCCAAAGATAATTTTGGTCGCATTATGAAATACGAAATTATTCATCTCATTCCTCCTTCAGTCACGAAGCGCCTCCACTCGTCCACACGGAACCGCTTCACAAAAAATACTTTTTAATGATAAAAGAAGCGGCGATTGCGCCGTCTGCCGCCGCTGTTATAATCTGACGAATCTCTTTTTTTCGGACATCCCCTACGGCGAAGACCCTATCTATAGAAGTTTCAAGCGTATCCGGATCAGTAATGATGAACCCGTCTTCGGTCATCTCTAATGCGCCTTTAAAGCAGGCGCTACGCGGTTCCAACCCGACGTAGATGAACACCCCGTCGAAGGGTTCCCGTTTTCGCGTTTTCGTCTTCACATTCTCCATCACGAGAGATTCTACGCTGCGTGCGCCTTCGATATCGGTCAACACCGTATCCCAATAAAAGCGTATCTTGGGGTTCCGCAAAGCTTTTTCCGCCAAGGCTTTTTCCGCGCGCAACTGGTCGCGGCGATGGATAATCGTTACAGAATCAGCTATTTGAGACAAATAGAGCGCCTCGTCTATCGCGGAGTTACCGCCTCCGACGACGGCGATTTTTTTGTTCTTGAATAGCGCCCCGTCACACAATGCGCAATAAGAAACCCCTTTGCCGGCGAACCGCCGCTCTGAGGCCAACCCGAGTTGACGATAAGAGGATCCTGTTGAGATGATGATCGTTTTACCAAAGACGGTCCTTCCTTGATCTGTTTTTACGGCAAGGGTCTCACCCGTGAGAGAGGCTTCAACGATTCCTTCCCGTAAAATGGCGACGCCCATTTGCTCCGCGTGCTCCGTCCACTTCTGGGCCAACTCCATACCGACGATCTCCGGGAAGGGCGGATAGTTTTCGATCAACGGGGTAAAGTTTAATGTGCCGCCTTCCATCCCTTTTTCCAGCACAAGGGTTGAGAGTCCGCCTCTTGATGCGTATATACCTGCCGTAAGACCCCCGGGACCGCCTCCGAGGATTAAACAATCGTAGGTGTCTTTCAGGGTTCTTTCTGAAGAGGAGATAGACCCGATATCCAAAAAGCCCATAAGCCCTCCTAAAGCGCTTCTTCTATGGCTTTGAAAAATTCTTCGGGATTGCGGGACCCGATGAACGTTTGTTTCCCATCGTTGATGATAGTCATGGGAACGGACTGAACGCCGTATTGCCTGGATAGGTCTTCAAATTGGTTCGCTTCGACCATTTCGGAAGTGATCATCGGATTGAGCATGGCGAAGTAGTGCGCGGTCACAACCGCCGGCGGACAATGCGGACAACTTGTCGTGACGAATACCTGTATTTTGACGGGTTTATCGATCGCCCGCACTTTCTCGACGAGCGTATCCGGCAATTCCACGTGATAGTCGTTCGATACGGTAATCAGCGTATGCAACAAGGAGGCAAATTCGTGTCCCGCAGGCAAGCCAAAAAAACGGATGTTGTCTCGTTCGTCTCCATTACTTGAAACCACAATGGCGGGAGTTTTGTCTATCCGATATGTATGCGCTTTTTCTCCGTCGAGCTCTTTGATGGTTTCCATAGAGATTTTCCCATCCGATAATCCTCGTATCTCTTCCAAGAGTTCCCCGGTGATCGTCGTCTCTTCGCTCGTATCTTCTTCCGAATAAAAGAATCTGAGCTTAACGGGATTTTTGAGTTCTTTCGCGAATTTTTCTCTAACAGCTTGTTGGTCTTTTTCTTTCAGTAACGGCATGAGAAAACCTCCTTGATGATATACCCCATAGGGGTATTAGTAAGACGAAATTGTTCGGCGCTTTCTTTTTGAATAGCGTTATATTATAATACGAAAAACAATAATTGGAGGCATCGGCTTGGATAATCGGAAACGCTCATGGGTGACGGTGGCCATCACACTGGCCGTATTCGGGCTTGTCGGCTATATCTTCCTCGATACGGCGAAAGAGAAAGCGATCGTTTTCGAAGACGATCGACTGATTATCTCCGGAATCTTCGGGGCGAAGGTAGACCGTGAGGAGATCGAATCAGTCACCTTGGTCGATCATATACCGGAAATCCTCTATAAAACCAATGGCGCCAGTGTCGGCAACATCAGGCTGGGGCTTTTTAAGCTGGAAAGTATTGAAAGAGCCCATCTCACCGTCATGGATAAGAGCGCCCCTCCCTTTGTCCTGATCACCTCCAAAATCCGTCCGCACTACATAAATTTCACGACCAAAGAAAAAACGCTTCAGACCTATGAGGCGATCAGCGCTTGGGCGCAAGGAAAGTGAGTGGAGTCTATGACCGGTAGAAAGCTTGTCATCTCTAAAAAAACCGTTCGCGAGTACCTCTTTTCGACCTTGGGCGTTCTATTAACCGCCGTCGGGTTGGTTTCCTTTCTGATTCCCTACAATATCGCAGCAGGAGGGGTCAGCGGTATCGCGATTATCCTCACGCAGTTCGTTGCTCTTCCGGTGGGTCTACTGATGTACCTATTGAACGGGATTCTGTTCATCGTCTCTTTCTTGGTGATCGGGAAAGAATTCGGCCTACGCAGCATATACTGCACTTTTCTGCTTAACTTTTTCATCGATCTTTTTGACAGGGGAATCCCGATCCCGAAGTATACCGGCGATGATCTGATCCTTTCGGTTCTGTTAGGAGTCATTATCTCGGCCTTGGGAATGGCCGTCACCTTTAGTCAAAACTCTTCCACGGGCGGAACGGACATTATCGCGCGCATCTTGAATAAGTACGCGGGGACTTCGATCGGGTTGTCCCTGCTCCTGATCGATCTGGTGATCGGGGTCTTCGCTGGGGTGGCTTTCAATTCTCGAATCGGGATGTACTCGGTTTTATCCGTGATCTTGAACGGGTTAACCATCGATTATATCATCCGCGTTCTCGACAACACCCTGACCATCCTGGTGATCTCAGACAAAGGCAGTGTGATCAGCGATTTCATTATGAAAACGCTTGAGCGGGGTGTAACGCGCTTAAAAGGGGAAGGCGGATGGACCAAAAACGAGAAAAACGTGCTCTATATTGCCCTGAAACGCAAAGAGATGACCGATACGATTCGGCATATCAGAGAGATTGATGAGAAGGCCTTTATCGTCGTACAAGAAGCGACACACGTTATCGGGGAAGGATTTACGCATATTTCAAGGATCTTTTAGAGGGAATTCCGTGGAGGGAATCCCCGATTCCCTTGGTTCGCCGCGCCGAAAGGCTGAAAGCCTTTAAGGTTATCCAACAACACTTGAGGTCGAGATGGTTTACGCGCCTCTTATACCTTTGACAGAAACGGGCGTCACTTTTTCAGTAAGGTACGGTTTTGCGGCGCGGACATCTTTTAAGCCGTTTCCGGTGATCATCAGCGCAACACGCGCTTTGGCATTCAAATGGCCTTCATCTTTCAACTGTTTTAAACCCGCATAGGCGATGGCGCCGGCCGGTTCAGCGAAAACTCCCGATTTGCGCGCCAATGCGCTGATCGAAACGCCGATTTCTTCGTCGGAGACTGTCAGAAAGAAACCATCATGTTTTTTCGCCCATTGGCAAGCTTTGATCACGTCTCTTGGTTTCCCGACCGATATTGAGTCCGCAAGGCACGTTGCGTTTTCTATATCCGCCGGGAGATAGGGTTCTCCGTTCGAGAAGGCTCGGCGGATCGCATTCGCGTTTTCTCCCTGCACGCCCACGATGATCGGGATTCGGTCGATGAGGTTCAACTGGAACAACTCCGCAACCGCTTTGTGAATACTGCTATAAACGGTGCCATCCCCTACTCCGACCAGGATCAGATCCGGCGCGTGCATTTTGAGATCTTGTATCAATTCGAAGGTGCCGGTCTTCTTCCCTTCCAACAAATAAGGATTGATGGCGGAATTACGGCAGTACCAGTCCTTTTGAAATCCTTCTTTAAGAGAGAGGTCGAAGGCTTGGTCATAACTTCCCTGGACCGCAAAGACCTCTGCCCCGTAGATGAGCAATTGCGCAATCTTCGCTTCCGGCGCGGTTGCGGGCAGATAGATATGGGCTTTCAATCCGGCCGGGGCGCAAAGCCCCGCGAGTGAACTTGCGGCGTTTCCGGTGGAAGCGGCGAAGATGTCGGTATACCCGTATTCGATCGCTTTCGCGATAGCCACGACGCTCGCTCGGTCTTTGAAAGAGGCGGTCGGGTTTTTCCCGTCGTCTTTGATCCATAGTTCCTGTATACCAAGCTCCCGTTCGATTTTTTCTGATCGGATGAGAGGTGTATTCCCTACGTACAGATGGGGGGGCAACGGGTCTTCCCTGATAGGCAGCAGATCGGCGTAGCGCCATATACCGGGATTTTCGGGCCGTATCCATTGCGTTTTCGAAGAAAACGAGTAGATGACTTCCAACGTCCCCAAACGGTCTTTACAATCGGGGCAGGTGTACAGCTCGGGTTCGGGTGAAAACTCTTTCCCGCAATGGACACAACGCAACCGGTATTTCATCGCGACGTTCACCGCAAGATGCCGGAGATCGCATGAACCGGGCAACGGCTTTCGCAAAGGCCGCACCCAAAGCATAGAGTAGGATCCACGATGATTTTCTTGTCGCGGTTTTCCAAAGCATTGTACGGACAATTCTCCACACATCGGTTGCATAGCGTGCATTTTTCCGGGTCGATTATCGGTGTGCGGCGTTCGTATACCGCGCTCGTATTAGTCTTAAGCGACAATCCTTTCATGCTTTGAAAATCTGTAAAACCGTGGCTTTCAAGCGCAGCGGGCAACGCCGCGATGATCTTGCGATACAACGTCCTTCCTTTGAGCATGGCGGCGGAGAGCATTTGGACGGCGCTGGCCCCGCATTGGATAAAGTCGATTACGTCCTGGGCGGAGCTGACGCCCCCGACGCCGATGATGGGGATATCAACAGCCGAGGCGATCTTGCGGATGATCGCGAGCGCCAATGGTTTGATCACTGGGCCGGAGATCCATCCAAATCCATCCGCACTCCCCAGCGGAGAAGACGGGACGCTTGAGCGAACCGGGTAGACGGGTCCGAGCGAGTTGATGGCGACAAGGCCGTACCCCCCTTGCGATTTAACCATTTGAGCGAATTCGACCGGATCGGGGATATGTGGGCTGAGTTTGATGAAAATCGGACGATCCGTTGCTTGCGCGGCCGCTCGAACCGTTTTCGCAATCGGGTCGAGAGACTTTCCCAGGTAGTGGGTGCTTAGCTCAAAGGCGTCCGCAAAAGGCTCAAAGCGGGGAATGAGCGACAGGATCTCTTCCTCTTTGTACCCCAGACTAATAAATATCGGTTTTCCCGCTCTTCGAATCGACGGTAGAAACTCTTTTTCCCATCGATCGGGCGGGTATTCCGACCAAAGCTCGGTGTTCATAATATAGTCGTTGCCGCCGATGATGCAGGGACGCGGAACATGGGCTTCCCGTACGCTAATCGTTTTTGTGACGATCCCACCGACGCCTTGGGCAGCCAAGGCGAGGATTTTTTCGCTATCCCCCACCAACGGACCAGAAGCCGGCATAATCGGGTTTTCTAACGTCAGCTTATCACCGATACGAACAGAAAGATCCATTTCCGCATCCCCCTTCATCTGTCGATATTAGATATATCGTTCTTTGAACAATTCAAGCAAAACGGGGTTTTCCCGAACCGTTTCCAAAGCGTAAAGCGCGTGATCCTTAGCATATCCGTTGCCGACGATCATATCGATATCCTTCCCTACGCCTTCCGCGCCAAGAGCCGCTTTGGTAAAACTCGTCGCCATGGAGAAGAAATATACCATACCGCGTTCCTTCGTGGCCAGAATACAGCCCATCTCGGTATTCGGGGAATTCACCACGTTGATGACGACATCGCAAAGTTTTCCTTTCGTCTCTTTCTCTATGGCGCTGTAAACATTGATCGCGTCTGTCGCGTCGACCAGGAGAATCGAATCGCAAGCGCCCAGTTTCTCGACTTCGGCGCGTTTGGACTCTCTTCGAATCAAACCGATGACTTTGCCGGTGACTCCCGCCATCTTTTTGGCGACATAGGCGCATAACATACCGGATTTTCCGCTGGCCCCAAGGATCATAACGGTATCGCCGGGTTTGACCATACGAGCGGTTTGAATCGGCGCGCCAGCCACGTCCAAGATCGAAAGGGCAAGGGTTTCAGACATATCTTCCGGAAGTTTGGCGCAAACGCCGCTTTCGAACATGATCGCTTTGGCAGTGACTTCGACCTGTTCTTTTTCCAGGTGAACTTTGTGGATCTTCTCGATCTTTAGGGGGGTTAAAGAGAGGGAGACCAACGTGCAGATTTTGTCGCCGGCTTTCACCCCGTGTTTTTCGGACATCTCGGGAGAGATCCGCGCGATCTTACCCAGCAGCATGCCGCCGGATCCGGTTACCGGATTATGCATCTTTCCCCGCTCGTTGACAACGGATAAGATCTTTTCCGCTACCTTCTCCTCATCGTTTCCCACTTCTTCTTTGATCTGCCGGAAGGAGGCCGAATCGATATTGAGAACTGAAACATCGATTAAAACCTCATTATCGTAGATTTTTTCCATGTCATTGCTAATCTTCCAAGCGGGTTGGGGAAGCACCCCCGTGGGTTCGATAACTCTGTGTACACCGTATGGACATCCGTTCACACTACTCTCCTCCTTCATTAAAAGTATATTTCTATTGGGTAGGTTTGTTTGATGCGCGGGAACTCTTCCGTGAGCCATTTCTCCCAAAGATCGACCTTTTTTTCGAGAGAAAGCAGGTTCTTCGCTTCCTCGCGATAGGGGATTTGACCGGATTGGCTGCCCGAGAAATCGTTGATGCGGATCAGGTGGTACCCGAGTTGGGTTTGGATGGGACCGAGGACATCCCCTACCTTATGATCGAAAGCGACATCGAATTGGGGGAAAGCGCCCTTTTCCAGCCAGCCGAGGTTTCCCGCGTTGTTTTTCGTTAGATCATCGCGAGAGTATATTTGGGCCGTTTTTTCGAACCCGACGGCTTGGATGGAAGAGAGCACGGCGTTGACGTTGTCTTCCTTCTGCAACAATATGTGTGAGATATTCACAGAAGCGGTTTCATCAGTGGGAAGGGGATTGCTTTTGATATAAGCGTCCAGCTCGGCGTCGCTGACGGGGACGGCCGCGATGATTTTGTCCATCAGTTGGATATTGGTGAGCGTCACTTTTCGTTGAAAGGCCAAGTGCTCCTTATAATCCGCGAGAGAGTCGAATCCCTGTGTGATAATGTAATTCTCGAACTCCTCTTCGGTCAACTGATTGGTGGTCAAAATGTCTTTGATAAAAGTATTCACGTATTGCAGCAAATCGGCGTCATCGTAGTTGATGCCGTAAGATTTGGCGATCTCTATCAGCAGAAAAGAGTCTATGAGCTTGTAAAGGACGATCGTCTTGTACCTGACCAAAAAGTCATACCCTTCTTCCGTTCCCAGAAGAATTTCGTAAAAGTTTTCGTTATTCTGCTTGATGGTTAACAGCGTGTAAGCTAAATTCGATTCGATATCAAGCGTTCTCGCGTAAATCGGTTTCTCGTTGACCTTTGCCACGATGGTGTCAGAGGGCAACGACAGTTTTTCGAAGTCTTTTTGCGCGTAAGCAAATCCCGTAAGGAATACGCAGAGCATCAGACATCCGATCCATCTTCTTAGGGTCATGCGGGTTCTCCTTTCATTCCGTACGTCATTCTTTCAGGCCGGTTTCGGCCATTTGCGTCAATCGCAGTTGAACGCTCTCATAGGTCGGGTCTTCCCAGGTTTCTCCGGTCAATTCGTTCAACCGCCAATCCACCAAAAGATACTGCTCGAACATCCCTTGCTCATTGATCGATTGAAAGTGTTTTTGGAGGGAGTGATAGTATTGAGAGAGATCGGCCTCCAGCTTCTCGTAATCATGAAGATAACTCTGTATTTTTGCCCTTCCCGCGTCGTTCAGGTAGGGGTTCCCGGTCAGATCCGCCCGGTTCCATGCGTACGGTCCTTTGAGCAGATCGATCGCTTCTTTATAGAGCATCAGCGCTTCTTGGAACTTTTGCTGTTCGTGAAAGTATTGAACCATATAGCGATAAATGTTTGGGATCTCGGAGGGAACGGCCAGTTGCTGCGCCCGATGCGTGTAATCAATCGAATAGAGACGCTTTTCAACGATCTCCTTGATCTTGCCGTAGTACTCCACAGGGGTTCCGATGCGAGAGAGCATCGTAATATACTCCTGGTAGACATTCTCCCAATCCGGGAAAAGGTGCCAGCTTCCCGGGAGGATGTAAAGGGCCGTATCCATCCATTTTTGAAGTTCGCCGATCTTAGTTTTGATCTGTTCCTCATGCCCGAAGATCAACCGTTGCATCGACTCGGCATATTCGGGGTTCCGGACGGCCCATTCCTTGTATGTCGCATTCAGCTCCTGCAAATACCCGATCATCTGGAAACAAGTTTTACCCATGATCCGAAAAGTGTTTTTCTCCGAGAAGACTTTTAAGCTTGTTTCGAAATAATCCAGCGAGTCTTGATTCATCTGGATATCGTACCAAAGGGAAACCCTCAATTCGTCGATTAGATCCTGGAAAGGCATCCCCGATTTGATTAACCCGTTGAAGACAGCGAAATCCTCTTCGAGAAGTAGATCGCGATATTCCGGGAGGATGTATTGTCTTTCTTCGACCTCTCCGGCAAAATGCTTGCCTAAAACGGCCAGCCGGTCTTTCGCCTGATTGAACTCCGCTATCAGTCTTTCTTTTCGCTCTGGCCGCACCATTAACAGCGCGACGTAAAAAAAGCTTTTCCCCAGAGCGGGCGTATGGCCGATGCTTCTTTCAAAGGAGCTCAATGCGGTGAGATAGTAAGTCTGCGATAATCCTTGATATTCGGTTTTTTTGCTGTCGATTTGAGAAAAGATCGACGCGAACTTTTGCTCTTCCGCGTCCACTTCTTTCTCCAAGTCGCCCAGTATCTTAATTTTCAGTTGATTGAGCGCGACGGGGCTCATTCCGTTCACGTTCTGCCCGGCCAATTTCTTCTGCATATAGACATCGGGATTGAATCCGGCGTAGTTTCCTTCCCGAGCCTCCAACTGCCGCTGGAGTTCGGTATACTCCTGCTCTTTGTTCTTCAGGTCGGCTTTTGCGCTCTCCACCTGAGAGAGATAGGAGTAGTAGGTGTTGCCTTCTTTGAAGAAAACTTCGGCTAAGAACGAGTGGTACTTTAAGAACCCTGTGATGAGGCTGATTCCGAGAACGGCCGCTAACAGGAGCAGCCAGTAGTGTTTTTTAATCCTGACGATTTTGGCCAAACTCAAATCCCGGTTAAAGTAGGCTCCGAATCCGATACTGGCCAGGGCAACTGCCCAGAGTTGATTCGGCAGCATTTGAAGCGGAAATTCTGTGAAAGAATGGCCCATGATCTCGATGAAACAGACGGCGAAAAGCAGGAGAAGGAGGATATCGTCACCGTTTTGCATCCGTTTGAGCATCTTCGTGAGTTGGACAAGCAACAACAGGATTGTCGCGATCATGGTCAAAAACCCGAAGAGCCCCATCTCGCCCAAAACCTGCAGGTAGTCGTTGTGGGTTCGTTTGTAGTTGTTCCAAACGTCGATATACTCGGGATGATCGTCCATAACCTGAGCCAGATAATCGGCGTCTTTGAGCTTATAGGTACCGAGACCGTTTCCGGTCAGCGGATATTCTTTCCATTGATAGATCGAGGCGGCCCAGGACAACAATCGCCCTTTTCCACCGGTGGTTTGGAATCCCCTCTCGTCGAAAGAAGTCGCGGCGCGGTCGACGACATCTACGGTCGCGCCTAAGAAGTTCCCCGGAACCGATAAAACGATCGGGAGAAAGATGAATATGGCGAGAATGGCGCATAAAGCGATTAGACTCAAGGGTTTGACGGATAGCGGTTTTTGCGCCAATTTCCTCTTGGACGGATTCTTCTCTTTACCGGTCTTCTCAGGTAACACGGTGAAAGTTTCTACAGGACCGAATATTTTCTTCCGCATCAAGAACGCAAGGATCCCGAAAACGGCGAATCCTCCCATCAACGCGAACAAGACCGCGCGGGTCGATGCCAAAAGCACCACCAGATAGAACAGGAAAAACAAGACGACGGCGAAACATTTGATTCCTAAAAAGAAGAAGTACCGTTTTTTATCCGTCGTTCCTGACTCAAAACGAAATCCGTAGCGATTGCTGATTGCGAAATAAACAACGATGGGGATTAAGGAAGCAACGAAGTCGGAAACGAAGTTCGGATTTCCAATCGTCGCTTTCATCTGCATTTTTCCGCCCCCCCCATAGGTGCCAAGGAAGAACGACTGCCCGCCGTAGTAGTTCATTAAGGCTTCGACGGCGACAAAGAATCCGGCGATCAGTACGGCGGTTAGGAAAACCATGATTTCTGTCTTTTCTTTGAAAAAATTGGAAAGATAGACGGATAGAAATACGGTGAGTAGCGCATACATTCCCAATTCAAAGGGATACGGGAAGTAGATCGCATTCTCTCGCAGCATCGAAAATGACGCGACGACCGCGGACACTCCGAACAGGAAGAAACCCAGATGAGCCCAAGATAAATACAGACTGGTGTCCTTTTCCATCAGTTTTCTAGCCATGAACAAAACGATCAAAGCGGCTGCGAAGATAACCAAAAAGAAGTATTTGGGCGTGCTGAATTCATAGGTCAATTGCGGATGCGCGAACATCGCGATGAAAATGAACGTAAAACACAAAAAGAGCGTCTCTATCTTTTTCACTTCTCCACCCCACTCAAAATATAAAACCGTCGTGCTCGCTGGAGATATTTTATCACAACGGCGATGCTGTTTCTGTTAGGATCCTTGAGGTTTCTCCGTTTTACGCTTAGCTGTCAGCGCGATCGCCGCCAGAAGGAGGAAGGCGATGCCGTAACCGCTCAAGCATAACGGGCGATAGTCGAGGAAGGTGAGCGGTCGCGTGTGATCGGAGAAACCGATTAAGAAAACACCTAAGTCCCTTTCGAAGGCGGGGATGCGAGCGACCACCCTTCCAAACGGGTCCGAGACGCCCGTGATGCCATTATTTGAGACCTGCCCCACCCACTTTCCGGTTTCGAGCGCCCGGAATCGGACTTGGGCGAAGTGCTGCTCCAGCGCGATCGAGCTGGTAAACCAGGCATCATTGGTCAAAACAAGAAAGGCCTCCGCCTTTTGGTTTAAGAAGTCTTCGAAGACTTCAGAATAGAAAGACTCAAAACAGACGGGAAAGGCGTACCGTTTGCCGCCTATTTCAAAGGTTTGGGCGACGGGACCCGGCGTAAAGTAATTCGAAAACTTGATGAAGCCGAACATTCCAAAGATCTTTTCGAAAGGCAACGTTTCGACGAAAGGGTTCAGATGACGCTTGCCATAGAACGTTTCGGAAACCCCGCTTTCCGGGGTGACGATCCTGACCGCGTTATAAAATTCTTCTTCGCTCATCTGCGCCAGGTGCGGCACGACAAAGACCACATCCTTTTCGGCAGAAAATTTTTCCAAGGCTTCCGCAGTCCTTGATCGCCACAAGATATCGTACATGAAATGAGCTTCCGGGAAGGCGATAAAATCTGGCTTTCCACGGGCGGAGGCCAGCAGTTGCAAGGAATCGGCGAACTCTTCGATGAACTCCGTTTCAGAAAAGGAATATTTTTTTTCGGAACTGACCATCGTCTGCATCCCCGCGATCGAACGGGTTTCTCCGTTCTCTAGGTAAACAGGGGGCAAAGCGATTTGCGCGATCGAATCGATGGCGTAGAGCGAAAGCAGGAGAACGGCCGCCAAAACGCGAGGACGTTTGATAGGGGCATAAGAAGGTCTCGTTGACACGAGTTGATAGAATGCGGCGTTCACCACGCCGATCAAGACAACGAGGGTTTCTGTTCCTCCGAAAGCCGCTATTTGAGACAGTCCGCCCATATTCACGAGTCCATCCGAAAAACGGTAACCGGGGAAACCCATCGGTCCGATCCCGCGCAACCATTCCGTCACGAAGAGCAACAGGCCGGCGAAAAGGCAAAAAAAGACCGGGTGATGCGCGATTCGGCGTTGAAACAACGTGTAAACAAATGCGAAAAGCCCGTAAAAGAGGGCTTCCACCAGAATCAACAAAATAAAAACGATGACGCCCATGAAAGGCGGAAAAGACTGCAACACCTCTGGAACATAATGAGCGAAGGTCGGCAGAAACCAGTATAGGCTGATACCGAAGAATATCAAGCCGAACCCAAGTCCCTTGAACGTGTTCCGTAATAAAACGCTTACCGATAGGCGCTCTTCCCCCCGGTCGAGTGAACGAAGAAAGAAAGCGAACCCGATCCAGACAAAGAAATGAAGATTAAAACCCGGCATCGCCAGCGCCATCAGGATACCAGCTGGTATCCATAGAACGCGCTTTTTCATGAAAAGCGTTCGATTCCTTCTTTGAGGGTGTGAACGACGTACTCCTGGTCTTCTATCGTCAGATTGTTGTAGAACGGAATCGCCAAGGTTCGTTTCGTCACATTTTCGGTGATGGGCAACATGCCTTCCCGGTACCCAAACCGTTCTTTATAAAAAGGTTGAAGGTGTATGGGAGCGAAATAATTCCGGCTCTGGATGCCGCGCTCCTGCAAATAGCCGATGATGCCGTCCCGGTCTATCCCCTCATCCAGCATCACAACGTAAACGAACCAGCTGATACGGGTGGTGTACGTTTCGACAACCGGCGTTCTAACGCCGCTAACACCGGAAAAGAGCTTGGCGTAACGTTCGGCAACCGCATTCCGCTTAACGATAAAATGGTCCAGCTTTTTTACCTGCTCTATCCCTAAAGCCGCATTCAATTCATCCATCCGAAAGTTATAACCCAACCGAACGTGTTCCAGCCAATTCTCCGCCACCCCGCGGCCTTGGTTTCTCATCGACCGGCACAACTGATATATTTCTTCATCGTCCGTCACCACCACGCCGCCCTCGCCGGTGGTCATCTGCTTGTTCGGATAGAAAGCGAAAGCGCCGGCGCTTCCGAAGGAACCGCAATTTTTGCCTTTGTAGGATGACCCCAACGCTTCACAGGAATCCTCAATCACTTTCAACCCGGTTTTTTGAGTAAAATCAAGAATGGGGTCCCAATCGAGAGGCTGGGCAAAAACGTCAACCCCGACGATCCCTTTGATCGTCTCTTTCGCCGGATCTTCCGCATACCGTTGCTCGAGCTGTCGGACATCCATATTAAAGGTCAGCGGGTCGATATCGACGAAAACGGGTTCCGCGCCCTCGTATAGAAGGATATTGCTGGAGGTGACAAACGAGAAAGGCGTCGTAAGATACCTATCGCCTACGGTTACTCCCGCCGCTTTCATAATCAACATCAACGCGCTGGTACCGCTATTCACGGCCACGCAGTAGCGAAGTCCGGAGTATTCCGAAACGAGCTTTTCGAACTCTTGGACTTTCGGTCCGATGCTGAGGATGGATGAACGCAGAACCTGTTCGACCGCGCGCACTTCTTCTTCCCCGATATCCGGGCTGGATAAAGGAACGGTTTTTTTGATCATACTTCCGCCTCCGCATATTGAAGAGCGATTTTTTTCACCAATTGTTTTTTGACACCGTCAATGGCGACGCGGATCGCATTGGATATCGCGTAACCATCAGAATTGCCGTGCGCCTTCACGACTGGCGCGTTGACGCCGAGAATAAAGGCGCCCCCTACCCGATGGGGGTCAAAACGATGTTTCAGGGCTTTGAGCGCTGGTTTAAGCAGCAAAGCGCCAAGCTTAGCCCTCAATCCGCCCTTTTTTATCTCGGACTTCAGGGTTTCCATCATAAACTTGGCGGTTCCCTCCATCGATTTCAGGGCGATGTTCCCGCTGAATCCGTCGGTGATAATCACGTCGGCATGTCCCAGGTTGATATCCCGACCCTCTACAAATCCCTGGAAGTTGGCTCCCAATTTTTCTTTCAGAATTACGTGGGCTTGTTTCAAATCCTCGGTCCCTTTATCTTCTTCGGTACCGACATTAAGCAGACCTATCTTGTAATCGGTCGCCCCGATCACTTGCAAAAAGGCGATGCTCATTTTGGAAAACCCAATGAGCACTTCCTTAGAACACTCTACGGTTGCGCCGCTGTCTAATAATAGAACGTCGCGATGGAGGTTCGGTATAGGCGTAATCAAAGCCGGGCGTTTCACCCCTTTGATACGGCCTATTAAAAACGTAGCGGCGGCGAGCAAACCGCCGGTGTTACCCGCGCTGATCAACGCGTCGGCTTCCTTATCCCGGACAAGAGCGGCCGCTTTATGAAGTGACGTTTCCGGGCGTTTTAGGATAAGAGACGGCTTCTCATCCATAGCGAAGACTTCCGGCGAAGAAACGATCCGAACACGTTCAGGAACTTTAGAGTGAGGGAAGCAGGATTTAATCTTCTCTTCCTGACCTGTCAGCAAGAAAGATACTTCTTCCGTTTCATTCTCAAGATATTTCATAATACCATCCACAACGGATTTCGGGGCGTAATCTCCACCCATGCCGTCTAACGCGATCGTAACCATATTTCCTTCCTCCCCTGCGTCATCGTTCGTTTCATCTGTGATGACGAAATAATCCGGATATTCATTTATTAGGATTCTTAATCTATTTTATCCGTTTTTTCGCTTGCATACCGGTTTAAGCTTCGGCCGGTCTTTTCGTCTTCTGTTTTCTGACAATGAAAAAGAGATAAAGCATCGCGACGATCAGGGAAAACCCTGCAAGGACGGTCAATAGGACCGGCACATGGTTCCCGAGTACCGCCGACACGCCAGCTCCGATGTACCCGCCGATGGACCAGGCCAACCCCATTGTCACCGAAGAGGCGAACGCGCGATTGTTTGGCACCAAAGACTGCGCGTGCACGATATTGGCGGACATCGTTAGGAAACCGGCGGAATCGAACAGCGCGAACATAGCTATTTTTAGGGCAAAGCCGGGTAACAGCACGAATAAGAGACCGGCTAAACCCATTCCGGTAAATCCGGCCAGGTTGATCCGGAAGATGCCGACCTTTAAGATCCACCGCGAACCCACATAGTTCGTCACCAATCCCGTCAGCATTCCGATCGTCAACACCATACCCCCCAGCGTCAAAGGAGCGTTCAACATATTGAAGTAAATCGGGACGAACGTGTGAAACTGATCCATGACGATGCTTCTGAGTATCACGGCGATAAAGCAGGGCACCAGAAGTTTAAAGATCGCCCACGTCGGCAACCGTTTCAGCACTTGTTCTTCCTTCTTTATCGGAGCCATTTTTGGGAATAAAAGGATTAACACGGCGCCGGAAGCCAACGTGATCCAAGCGATGCTGTGAAATTCGAATCGACTGCTGAATGCGGTGATGAAAACGGGTCCTAACGCCGAACCGAAGGTTCCGAAGATTGAAAAGACGGCGATAGCGCGCGCTTTTTGTGTGCGGCCGGCTAATCCTGCCCCCAACGGGTGATACGCGGAGTTGATCATAATGGAGATAAAGATAAATAGCATCAGCAGATAGTAGTTGCGTATGAAAACCAGAATTGTCAGAATAACGAGCTGAGACATCAACAAGGAGAAAAGCAACAGCCCATCGCGGCGGGTCCTGTCAAACAAGAACCCGAAAAAGATCTGTAATAGCGACGCGGATGAACTGATGATCCCCAACGTGCTGCCGAAGGTCGAGCTGTCGATTTGATACAGCGACATAAAGTAAGGCGCCATCGGTTTGAAAAAAGCGCCGAAAAAATCAGTAAAAAAATGAGAAAAAGCGGCGATAAAAACCATAGCCCTCCTTAATCCGAGTCCGAATCGCCTTCAAGTATATCCGGAGTTTCGTAGGTGATTCCGCCAAAGGATCCGTTTTGGAAGGAAGCGAGCAAGTAGTCCTCCACTTTCGACCGATCCACGCGGTTTTCTTTTTGAAGGTATCCACGTTTTTTACCGACGATACTCAGGAGTTGTTCGAATTCAAAAATCCCATCGATTTCCTGACCGGTTATCTTCCGATAATAGTTGGGATAGTATTCTTTCAGCCAGTGAAAGACGTATTCCAACGCCTCGTCGATCTCGTTTTCGGAGGCTTTGATACATCCTGACAACAGCAATTTATGACGGACGTGTTTACTGAACAGATGCCGGTACAAAATCCCCGGTGTATCCATCAGCATCAACTGATCGGTAATATTCACCCACTGAATACCTCGCGTCACGCCGGGGGTGTTCCCCACGCGCACTTTCCGCTTCCCCAGGATCGCATTGACAAGAGTCGACTTTCCGACGTTGGGAATGCCGACGATCATATACCGCTGAAACCGCTGTTCTTGAGCGATTGCGGTCATCTTCGCGACAAAGCGGTCTCGAATTCCTCCGGGGTTTCCTTTCAAGTTCAATGCGAAAGCCGGAATCCCTTGATTCTCATAGAAAGCGATCCATCTGTCTGTTTGACGAGGATCCGCCAAATCCGCTTTCGAGAGGAGGATAACGGTCTTCTTATTGTGAAAGAGGGACTTCCATTCATAGGCTCTTCCCGAATGCGGGATACGCGCATCGGTCATCTCAACGACAGCCTGAACGGCTTTCACGTTCTCCTGAATGACTCTTTTCGCTTTTTCAATATGTCCGGGATACCATGCTTTTTCTGTCGACATCACGATCCATTAAAAAAGGTCTTACCGGGAAAGGCAAGACCTTTCTGAGTTATTGTTTGTTGATCGGTCCGAAGCGATTAAGAGGCCAAATCCGTAACAGGGGACCGCCGACGATGTTTTTCTTAGGCACGAATCCGAAGAAGCGGCTATCGAGGCTCTCGGGCGAATTGTCTCCCATAAAGAAATAATGGCCTTCTGGAACCTGAATCTGGATACGATCGGAATCCGCTACTTTCCAAGCGTAATCGCTGATTTCCAGTCCTTTGAAAACTTCCTGATAAGCAGCCGTATAGTCGAGCGCTTTATTGTAAAAGTCGAAGAAACTCTTCATATTCGCGCTCAACCAGGGGTATTCGCCTGGAAAGGCCATCTGATGATAAAACCGGTAGTCTTTGAAAATCCCTTCCTTTTGGTAAGTCACGCCCTTCAAATGCTCGGGTGTCTGACCGTTAACCAGCAAGGAATAACCTCCTCCGGACAAGTTCGGGGTGAGCTCGAGAATGTCCCCCGGCTTTCCGACCAACCGTTTGACATATTTCACATGGCCTCGGTACTCTGCGGGAGAAAAGAGATCCATGAACTTGTCAAAGGCGCGGAGTTGCTTTTGCGCTTCCTTGTCCACGAAAGGGGTCCAAAAGACGACGATCTCTCCGTAATCTGGTTCTTTCGTGCTATAAGTGATTCTTTCAACAAAAAGACGATCCAACGGGACGATGGTTGGTATCATCGATCCCGTCGGGACCATCATGGTTTCGAAAACGAACAACCTTACAATCACGACGGCGACGGCGGCGTATAAAAAGGCCTTGATCCAATCCCAAGCTTCGTGGGCGGCTTTCTGGCCCAATGTCTTCTTTGGCGCCGGAGCGTTTTTGGGTTTGCTCTTGATTTCCGATGTTTTCGCCATACCAAACCCCTTTCGGATTACTGGCTTTTCTGTCGTTTCTCCTTGATCTTCACGACGCCCACGATCTTGCGGATATAATAGAGTTTGGCGCGGCGCACCTTGCCTCTCTTCACGACTTCGATCTTTTCGATCGTCGGAAGATGGTAGGGATAGATCTTTTCGACACCGATACCGTTCGCGCTGATCTTCCGAACCGTAAAGGTTTTGTTGAGACCGGCCCCGCGTTTTTGTATGACGATCCCTTCGAATTTCTGGGTCCTTTCCTTATTCCCTTCTGTGATTCTTTGGGAGATCCGGATCGTATCGCCGACATTGAATGGGGGTAATTCTTTGTAATCCTGCTGTTCCATCGCTCGAATGAACGCGTTTGACATAAACCTTCCTCCTTTATACTCTATAACATTATAGATACGAGTGTGCCTCTGCTTCAATAGTTTTCTTGTATAAGCCGATCCAAAATGATCGAAACGGCGCTGCGAACTGATAGATGGTTAAAGGCGCCCCCGGGTCGTACGGGCTCAAGATCGTAGTCGCACAAGGCCATCACTTCATCCGGCAACCCCCACCCAGTCCCGAAGAGCAGCACCACCGGGCGGGTTTCGGATTGGAGCAGTCGACCGCCCTGGGCATAGGTCAATGAATCCGAGCGTTTTTTAGCCGAGGTAAAGATCAGTACCGGTTTCTGATTTTCTCTTTGCTCGATATCCTCGAGCGCATCTTCTATGTACGGTTTCAAGATAACATAATTAAGCGCTTCCGAACGGCTGGGATTGTATCGAATTCCAGAACCCTCCGTCCAAAACCGAACCACTCTCCGCACAATTTCCTGTTGCGCGGGAAGATTCGTCACCATGTAGTACTTCTTTACATTGTAGGTTCGGCAGACTCGGGCGATATCGTGAATATCCACATTCGTCACAGCCGTCGCGATGATTTGCTTTTCTCTGCCGAGGCACGGATAATGAATCAACATGACATATATCTTATCCAGCATTTTGCGTTAACTCCTTGATAATCTCGATGATCGCCGTTTTCTCTTCCAGACCGATCTCTTTTTCCAAAAACAGTTTCGGGTTTTTGAGAATTGTCCGAATGATGGAATCGCGTTTCCGGGCTTTTTCGATCTCTTTGTGATGACCGTTGACATATACTTTCGGAACCGCAAGTCCCCGATACACTTCAGGCCTCGTCCAGTTGGCGTGGTCTAACAGCCCATTATAAAAAGAATCTTGTATCACCGACTGCTCGTTTCCAACGACCCCCGGTACGAAGCGGCTGATTGCGTCGATCATCAGCAAGGCGGGGATCTCGCCGCCGCTTACCACGAAACTGCCGATAGAGAGTTCGTAGTCCACGCGGTCCATGATTCGTTCGTCGATTCCCTCATACCTTCCGCAGAGAAACACAAGATTTTCCTGACGGGACAATTCTTTAGCTGTCTCTGAGTCGAAAATCTTCCCCTGGGGGGAAGGAAAGACGACTTTAAACCGTTCGTTTCGCGATGCGTAATCGTCAATGCACTCATAGACAGGTGCCGGTTTCATCACCATCCCGCCTCCGCCGCCGTAGACGTAGTCATCGGTGGTTCGGTGGGCGTCGTGGGTATAGTCTCTGAGTTGATAAACCTCGATGTCCAGGATCTTGTTCGTTCTGGCTCGCCCGACAACACCCCACGAAAGAAAGGACTCGATCATCTCCGGGAAAATAGACACAACGGCGAATTTCATCTGCGCGATTATCGTCCTTCGTCGGTATCGGTGTCCGTTTCGTTTTCTTTCGAGGCCATATAGACCGGCGTTCGGATCACGATACGCTTTTGTTCCAGATCCATCGAAACGAGATAGTCCTTGACCATCGGAACCAGTAATTCGGTGTCTTTCGGGGGATCTCCAAGTCCCGAAAAGGGTTTCCGTATCGATAAAACATCGGCATTTCCCGTTTCGATGACGTCTTCCACCACTCCGAGCCGATCGCCCTGCTCATTGAAGACGGACGCGCCTAGTAACTGGAAGAAGTAGTATTCCCCCTCTTTCAGCGGGGGTAAATCGGACAGATCGAGGTACATCTCAAAACCTTCCAGCTTTCTCGCCCAATCAATATGATCGTAATTCCGAAATTTCAGGATCATCCGTTCGCCGGTGATTCGGAACGTATCTAAGGTACAGCGTAGATTGCTCTGTTTTTTCGGATGAAAGAGAAAAAACTCCTTCCCGCTTTCGAAAATCCCCGGATAGTTTGCCAACAGTTTGGCTTTGATCTCCCCATTTAACCCGTGAGGTCCCAAAAGCCTGGCGATCGGAACGGAATGCTCCAGGATCTTTTCGATTTGACGGATCACCGAAAAATCACCGCTGCACTCTCAGGATAAACTTTTCTTCTTTTTGTCCTGCGAGCGCGTTCAGAAGGATATTGATCGACTTGATCGTCCGCCCGTCTTTACCGATTACCTGACCCACGTCTTCCGCGTGTATGTCAAGGTCGAACAGCTCGCTCGGCCGAAGGTCGGAGCCCTCTTCGGTGGTTTGAGAAATATGGACATCTTCGGGATGTTTCACGATTCCTTTTACGATGAATTCAAGGGCCTCTTTCATCATAATCGGAGGATCACTTCTGTTCAGGCGTTTGCGGTTGGGCTTTGTTCGCCGCTTCTTGTTTGCGTTTTTCCCGATCGTAGCGTTCCATCACGCCATACTTGGAGAAGATGTCTCTGACCGTATCGGTGGGTTGGGCACCTTTCAGAAGCCAGGCAACGGCTTTTTCGGTATCCAGCTTCGATGAGTTTTGATCATTGATGGGGTCATAGAACCCGATGGACTCGATGTATCTGCCATCGCGCCTCTTGTTCGATTCAATGACCACCAGACGATAAAAAGGCATTTTGCGTTTTCCTAACCGTGTTAAACGAATTTTCACCATGAAACCCATAACCTCCTCATATTTTAAGAACTTCGATATCAAAAATTGAACGGAAGACGACTCAATCCTTTGGGACCCATTTTTCCGACTTTCTTGACCATCTTCTTCATATTTTCAAAATTATCCAATAGTTTCGTTACCTCTGAAAGGGGCCTTCCGCTTCCGGAAGCGATGCGTTTCTTCCGACTGTAGTTGATCAGCTTGGGATTCGACCGCTCTTTTCCCGTCATTGAACAGATGATCGCTTCGACGTGTTTCATCTGTTTTTCGTCGATGGTGAGCCCCTTCATCTTGTTGGCGCCGGGCAGCATTTCCAAAATGGAGCGCAGAGAGCCCATCTTTTGTATTTGGCGGATCTGATCCAAAAAATCATTAAAGGTAAACTCCGCTTTCTTCAGCTTTTTTTCAAGCTCTTTCGCTTTCTTTTCGTCGATCGTTTGCTCCACCTTTTCGATAAGGGAGAGCACGTCTCCGAGGCCTAAAATGCGGGAGGATAAGCGATCGGGGAAGAAGGGTTCCAGCCCTTCGATCTTCTCGCTGACCCCGATAAACTTGATGGGTTTTCCCGTAATGCTGCGGATGGATAGGGCGACGCCGCCGCGGGCGTCTCCGTCCATTTTCGTCAACACGAAACCCGTAACCGCCAAGCGATCATTAAATGACTTAGCCGTTTGTACGGCATCCTGCCCGATCATCGAGTCCAAAACCATCAGGACTTCGTCAGGCTTGACGATTTCCCGCACCTTCTCCACTTCATGCATCATCTCTTCGTCAACATGAAGCCGTCCGGCGGTATCGAAGATGACGACGTCGTACACGGAACCGATCGCCAATTTCATCGCTTCTCTGCAGATTTTTTCTACGTTCTGCCGGTCTCCGGAAAAAACCGTGACGCCGATCTCGGCCCCCAATATTTCCAGCTGGTCGATCGCTGCGGGACGATAGACATCGGCGGCGACCAATAATACTTTGCGGCCTTCGCCTTTGATGATGCGGGCGAGTTTTGCGCCGGTCGTCGTTTTACCGCTGCCCTGCAACCCGACCAGCATTATCGGGGATGGTTTTTGTGTGAAATAGAGCCGCTCGTTTTTTTCTCCCATCAACGCCATCAACTCATCCCGAACGATCTTGATAAACTGCTGGTCCGGTGTCAGGCTGTTGAAAACCTCTGAGCCGACGGCTTTCTCTTTCACCCGTTCGATGAAGTCTTTGACGACTTTATAGTTGACATCGGCTTCCAGTAACGACAATTTAACCATCTTAATGGCTTCCTGGATGTTCTTTTCCGATATCTTCCCCTGTCCCTTCAGGGATTTAAACGCTTTTTCGAGCTTGTCTTGCAGGTTTTCGAACAACCGCATCACTCCTTGAAAAAAACCTCTCGAGTATACAGCAAAAGGATGTAAGAGTCAATCAGAATAGGCCTTCTCGCACGAAAAATCTGGCGTAATTATACGTAAATAAAAGGTTACGTCGTAGAATTGAATCTGTGAATCGATCCGCTGATCGGCGTCGGACACGATTATGATATAATCCAAAAAGTCTGTGGGTCAAATTCCCTTAGGAGAATGAACGCTCTTGTTCGCTATCGTAACCGGATGTTGCCTAGCCGCGATCTTAATTTACCTGATTTTCGAGAAAAGACAGGTGAAAAAATGCCACCGTATTGTCCCCATACGTGTTTGTGTGACGGGAACGCGTGGAAAATCCAGCATCACACGGATGATTACGTGGCTCCTCCAACAAGAAGGTCTACCCACCTGTGGAAAGATAACGGGCACGAATGCCCGCTTTCTATTATCTGACGGAACGGAAGAGCCGATTGTTCGCAAAAGGCCGGCGACAATCCTGGAACAGAAGAGAATGTTGAAAAGAGCGGCGGAATCGGGGGCTTATGCCTTCGTCAGTGAAGTGATGAGCGTCACCCCGGAATACCAGAATGCCGAAACGAAACGGATCCTTTCGCCGACACATCTTGTGATTTCAAATGTCCGGGCCGATCATCTTTCGGTAACCGGTTCCACCTTGAAAGAGATCGGTTCCGTCTTCTTCCGATCCGCACCAGCCCATACCGTCATCGTGTCCGCCCGAGAAACCTTTGAAAAATACGGTTCATGCCTTCCTTCTTCCAATCCCGTCGTTCCGGTGGATACGGATCACATACCTTTCGATCCGGGGGATTTTTCTTATCCTGAATTTCCGGAGAACTATGCCTTAGCGGTTTCTTGCGTGGAAGCGGTGCTCAAAAAGCTTTCCAAATCAGAAAGCGGTCGATCGGTTCCGATCGCGCGCGCGCCCGATCCAAAAACGATCTCGATGAAGGGCTTAAAGTCGGATTTTGGGATTCTTCGAGCATGGAAAGCATTTGGAAAGGTATTTATCAGCGGCTTCGCCGCGAATGACCCCGAATCGACCGAACGTATTCTGCAGATATCCGAACAAACCTTCCGATTTTCTCGCAGTGAAACGATCGGTGTGTGCCATTTGCGTATCGATAAAGGAGAAAGAAGTCTGCAATGGCTGGAGGAATGGCAACGCAAGGGGATTCCTTTTCGAAAGCTCTTTTTGATCGGCGGGCACGCGGTCGCCGTAAAACGGCGTCTTCGGAACCCAAAGGTCATTCTGCTTCGTGATACCGCCATTGAGCAAACCATAAAACACCTTTCGGAAGAAACGGGATGTGCCGTTTTTGGATTCGGGAATATCAAAGGATTCGGGACGCGGTATGTCGAATACTTC
>JAAYCF010000304.1 GCA_012744415.1 Thermotogaceae bacterium | reverse complement strand
TACAAATTCGTGTTTTCCTAACCGGCCTCAACTCTTTTGTATATACGGCTTAACGAAATCTCCAACTTGACGGCGCGCCTTACGTGGAGCGCCCGACTTTAGTCGGGCATGAGATGTTTCGGTGACGATGGCATTTCATTTAGGCGAAAACCCCTAAGTATTCGAAAACATCTTTCCTACATCTTTACCCGCGTCATGGGGATTACCTAATCAAACCCATGCCGAACTAAAGTTCGGCGCTCCAAACACGCCGCTCCCAGGCACGCATGCCTTTGCTTTCGTTTGCAAATGAACGAGGGCTAACCCTCCTACCCTATTAAAGTTCGGCGCTTGATCTCTTATTACAAATCCGGGTTCTCCCGAATCCATTCCGTTGTTTCTTTCAAGCCTTTTGCCAATGAATAGGTGGGTTCCCACCCTAAAAGCATTTTCGCTTTGCGGGCGTTGCATTTCAGCTTATGAATCTCCGCCTGCGGATGGATGTGCGGCACGTGAACGATCTGCCCGGTTTCTTTCGCGATCTCTTTCGCGAGGTCGTTGATGGCGATATCTTCGCCCGTACCTGCGTTCACGATATGCCCAAGCGCTTTCTGGTTCGTTCCCGCTTTTACGATGAAATCGACGCAATCTTTCACGTATAGCAAATCCCGCGTTTGGGACCCTTCTCCATAAATACGCAAAGGTAGCCCGCGCAACTGATTCTTTATGAAAATGGCGACAACCCCGCCTTCGCCATTTGCTTTTTGAAAAGGCCCGTAGGTGTTAAAAGGCCGGATAACGACGGTTGGCAACCGGTAGGCGTGGTAATAGGACAAAACCAAAGCTTCTCCGCTGAGTTTCGCGGCAGCGTAGGGAGAAGCCGGCTTCGTCGGATGGAGCTCGTCGATTCCGGAATCGAATTGACTCCGGTCATAGACCATGCACGTGGACATAAACACCAAACGCGTGCCTTTTTTACGGCACGCCTCCAAAATATTGAACGTTCCCAAGACATCGCGCTCAAAGGTTTGACGCGGATCGTCGATCGATTTCTGAACATTGATCTCCGCCGCGAGGTGATAGACGATATCGTAAGAAGTCTCGAAAACCTTTATCAGCACCTCATGACGGCGGATATCCCCCTCGATGAACGAAAAGCTCGGGTTACCGAAAAACTCGGCGATATTCTCCACGCGCCCGTTGGAAAAATCATCAACGACCGTCAGATGGTCGTTATCCGCGAGCAGCCGTTTTGTCAGCCATCGTCCGATGAAGCCCGCTCCGCCCGTTATCAGCGTTTTCATGCGCCGCCTCCTCTATTAGCAGAATGTTCCAAATCATTTCTTTTACTTCCGGATAGCTCAAAGCTGGTTCATCTTCCGTTGAATACTGACGGATCGCGGCAGAAGTCGCCAAGCCTTTATAAAAGCGCTCGTAGTCCGGTTTTTCCCCGAAAAAGGGCAAGATGCCAAACATTTCGTCAAACTCGAGCGCGCGCATACTCTCTTCTTCGGTCATCAATTCCTCGTACAATTTCTCTCCGGGACGTTTCCCGATCACTTCAATATGGTCGTTTTCGTAGAACTCGCCGACGGCCTGCGCCACATCTCCCATCTTCACGACCGGCATCTTCAAGACGAAGGTTTCGCCACCCAAAGAGATTTCCGCCGCTTTAAGGATCAACTCCACGGCCCGTTCCTTGGTCATCACGAATCGGGTCATCGACGGATCGGTCAAAGTTAACGGCTTCCCTTTTTTGCTCTGTTCGATAAAGAGAGGCAGAACACTCCCGCGGCTCATCAGGATATTTCCAAAACGCACCGTGGCGAATTTGGATTTCGAAGGGCCTCGCGTAAACTGGGCGGCGCTCATGATCCGTTCAGCAAGCAGTTTTGTCGCGCCCATCGTATTGGTTGGGGAAGCGGCCTTATCGGTGCTGGTGTAAACGACGGTTTCAACTCCCAGCTTCAAGGCGCACTCGATCACATTTTGAACGCCGATCACGTTAGTCTTGACCGCTTCGAAGGGATTATACTCGCAGGCGGGCACGTGTTTCATCGCGGCGACGTTGAACACGATATCGATGCCTTCCATCGCGCGGGAAACCCGATCCTTGTCGCGCACATCCCCAATGAGAAAGCGAACTTTATTAACAGCGGGGATAGAATGCCCGTTTTCATACAGGTTGAAAAGCTGCAAATCGTGTTCGATCTCGAACTGCTTAAACTCATCCCGCGAAAAAACGCGGATGACATTCGGATTGTAAGCCAACAACTTGTTGAGAAGTGTCCGCCCCACGCTTCCAGTTCCACCGATAATCAAGATATTCTTGTTTTCAAACATCTTCGGCACCTTCTTTCCTGATTTAAACCCGTGTTCATTTATCGGAACGTTAACAGCGAAACTTAAAATGTCTACGGTTTTTAAAAGCTAATCGGATGTATACTATCGGCAATTAATGATAAACCCGAACAAGTACACGTCTAATTATTCTATGTCGTTACGGGAATCTCCGATTCCGCTTTATGTTTCGCGATTATAGGAAAGACACAGGCCACTATGGTACAATCAAAAAAGGAGCCTTTCCCTAAACGAATAGCGAAAAGGAGTAGTTGAATGTTCGAGACGATTTTAGCGATAAACAATAGAAACGGGTATAGCGCGCTAAGGTCTTTACAGAAGGAAAAGGAAATTAACATTGTAGGTATTCTAGTCCATCCTGAGAATAAACGGCTTTTTTTTGCTGAAATTTCAAAAATCGCAGAAACTAAAGGTATACCGATTATTTCTTGGGAAAGGAAAAAAATAGAAGATACCGGGCAGCGATTAAAAAAAATAAACGCGAAGGTCTTATTATCAGTCAATTTCGGGTATCTCATCCCGCAGGTAGTGCTTGACCTTTTCCCTTATGCCTTAAACTTGCATACAGGTTTTTTACCATGGAATAAAGGAAGCCATCCGAACGTATGGCCTTTCATTGACGATTCTCCGGCCGGCGTTACGTTACACACAATGACTGCCGAATTAGACGCCGGGGAAATTATTATGCGAAAAAAGGTAAGCCTTTCACCAGAAGATAACGCTAAAACGCTTTATGTAAAACTGGAGAATGCGTCTCTAGAGCTCTTGGAAAAATCTTTTATTCCGTTTTTGAAAGGTAAAATCGAACCTTTTACTCCGGAAGAAATCGGAAGCTATCATACTCATAAAGAGTTTATCGAACTGTTCGAGCTTAAATCGGATCGTAGTTACAGTGGCAAAGAATGGCTCGGATTGCTTAAAGCGCTTACTTTTCCGCCGCATAAAAACGCTTTCTTCTACGAAAATGGTAAGAAATATTACCTTTCAATTGAGATTACAAAGGAAAATTAGTAATTCTATTATATTATTAGCTTGAATAATTAAAGGGTATTTTGGCAAAAAAACACGAATTTTGTATAATATAGTGCCATTAAAAATAATAATATTTGACTATTATTTGCATAGATCTAACAAGTATAAATCGATAGCGAGATATAAGGATTTTTATAGTTAGTCGACTCTGAAGATAAGAGTTCTGTAGGATAAAAGTCACAGATTGCGTCCGAACTTAAAGCGACCGAGTGCATTTGCAAAAGGAGGAAGAGAGATGCGAAATCGGTATTTGGATAAATCTTACGAACTATGGGAAAAAGGGAAAAGTTTATTTCTCGGGGGTACCCAGTTATATTCGAAAGCTCCATACGCCCATATTGAAGGCATCTACCCCGCATACATAGAAAGGGGTAAAAACGCGCATGTGTGGGATGTAGACGGCAATGAATATGTTGATTGGGAGATGGCCTTGGGACCGATCGTTCTCGGTTGGGGTTACGAGCGGGTCGATCAAGCAGTGATAGATCAACTGAAGAAAGGAATGACCTTTTCTCAAATGTCTCCGATTGAAATAGAGTATGGGGAATTATTGCGTAAACACGTTCCTTCCGTTTATAAAATGCGTTTTTTGAAAACCGGTTCCGGGGCGACTGAGGCGGCCATCCGAATCGCGCGAGCCTATACCGGGCGCAAAACGATCATAAGAGGGGAATATCACGGTTGGCATGACTGGACGGCCTCCGGAGAAAAGGCAAGACAAGGGGGTATCTTACCCGAAATCCGGCCTTTCATAAAAAAGTTCGAGTATAACGAATTAGACAAAGTGGAAGGATACTTCAAAGAGTTCCCGGATCAAATCGCGGCCGTGATCACCGAACCCGTCATTTTAGAACCGCCTAAAGATGATTTTTTAAATCGGTTGAAAACCCTTTGCCATGAAAACGGCGCCTTATTGATTTTTGATGAAGTCGTGAGCGGGTTTCGATTCGCGATTGGCGGCGCGCAGACTACTTTCAATGTGACGCCGGATCTGACTACTTTCGGGAAAGGAATGGCGAACGGAATGCCTCTGTCGGCGGTGGTAGGGATTCAGGAAATTATGGATCGTGTGGATCCAAGCGTCTTCATATCGACGACCTTTGGAGGAGAAGCGCTTTCTCTGGCAGCAGCGATTGCACTCATTAAAGAGATGGAGGAGCAACCGGTTCATCAAAAAATATGGGACTTGGGCAATCATATGATTCACGGGTTTAACGATCGGGCGAAGCGGATCGGCTTAGGCATGCGGGCTAAAGGATATGCCCCGCGAGTTTCCTTTGAATTTGACGATGCCGTTATTTTGCGAAAAGCTTGGTTGTACAAATCGATATTTATGCAAGAATGCGCGAAAAGAGGGGTGCTGCTTGGGTGGTGCTTGTTTCCCTGCTATACACACACGCAAGAGGACGCGGATTTCACCCTTCAGGTTTTTGAAGAGGCGATGATGGTTGTGAAAAGAGCGGTGGAATCGGGCCATCCCGAAAAGTTCCTTGAAGGGAAATCGACGACCGCGATTTTGGGGTGAAAAGATGCGTTATTTCCTTGAAACGGATAAAATCGGATTGAAGAAATTAGAACAACTTGAAGTAACGCAGGAATACGTCGATTGGCTTAACGATGAGGTTGTTACGCAAACGCTTGTCGCGGGAAAATTGCCCACAGGATTGGAAGACATAGCCACTTATGTTGCAGGGGCGAATAAACCGGGCACAATCACGTTCGCGATCTATCGGAAAGATACCGCGAAGCATATTGGGAACGTAAAATTGGATCATATCGATTGGATTTCTCGAAAAGCTGATTTTGGCATTTTGCTTGGGGATAAAGATTCCTGGGGGAAAGGTTTCGGGTTTGACGCGACAAAAACTGTCATTGATTATG
>JAAYCF010000303.1 GCA_012744415.1 Thermotogaceae bacterium | reverse complement strand
GTAGGGATCAGCGGCGTCAAATGTCATTCGCTTTATGTGGTTGCCGGCACTGTTTTGGCGAAAATGGTCGAAACAGGAGACGTACGGCTCCTGCCCCCTGAAGCGTATATCCAAAGATTGATCTTGTTTTTGGAGCATCTGAACCCCGAGATCGTCATCCATCGTTTAGTATCGGACGCCCCGAAAACGGGAGTCCTCCAGAAGGTTGATCGTCCAAAAAGCCTCTTAATCAGGGAGATAGAAGAAGAAATGGCAAAAAGAGACACATGGCAGGGGAAGAGGTGTCGGGCTATCCTATGATCGACCGGCTTGTGATAGAAAGACTCTACCATTTGGAAACAACCGTCCGCATCAACGAAGCCTTATCGAAGCATACGACCTTCGGAATCGGGGGTCGCGTTCCTTTGTATGTGAAGCCTCTGACATTGCGTACGTTACCCGAGATCGTTTCGTTGCTGAAAGAGGACGATCAGGAATGTAAAATATTAGGCATCGGTTCGAATGTATTAGCGGATGATGGACCATTACCCTTTTGCCTTTTGGATATGACGGATTTAAACGGTTTCTCGCAAGAGGCGAAAGGCATCGTAACCGATGCGGGGTGCCCCCTTCGGAAACTCAGTCGGGTATTCTGCGATCACGGGTGGTCCGGCCTAGAATTTGCCGCAGGGATTCCGGGAACGATCGGGGGAGCGATTATGATGAACGCAGGCGCTTACGGATCTCAAATTGGGGATCTTGTGCGCGAAGTGGAGACCTTTGATTGGGATTCCGGGCGTTACCGTGTCTATTCTCAGCAGGAATGCGGTTTTTCCTATCGGAACAGCCGTTTTTCCCAAACCGGGGAGCTCATCACGCGTGTGTGGCTGAAAACAGTTGCCGGAGAGGTCGATAAAATCGGGGAACGGATGAAAGATTATGAATGCCGGCGGTTCGACAAACAACCTTTGGAATATGGGAGCGCAGGTAGCGTTTTCAAGAAGCCGACCGAAGATTTCCACGTCGGAAAAGCGATCGAGTCGTTGGGGTTGAAAGGATACCGAATCGGGGGCGCCCGAGTATCTCATCGTCACTGCGGTTTTATCATCAACGAAGGCTCAGCAACGAGCGCCGATGTGCGAGCGCTGATCGATTTGATCCGGGAAAGAATCAATCGGACGTTCGGAATCGAATTGGAACTTGAGGTTTGCCTCTGGAGCCAGTAATCAGCGTTTTCTCCAACAAAGAATAAAGGGGGCAAGAGCTGCGTCTTAGTTATACCCCTGTAATACCCCCTTGAAACGAAAAAGCGGAGGAGAGAGATCCCCCGCTTTTTTGTTATTTTTCTTCTTTTCGCCGGCCCCAATGAGAATAGGAGAATCGATACCCGATAAACATCAAGATGAGTAACGCCGCGACGAAAACCAGAAGGCCTATCGTGGTTAAAGCCGGGATTTCCTCTGCCCCGGAGGGTTTTGTGATCGTCCCGAAAAGATCGGCGTTAAAGTTCCCTAAAAAATGGAGAAGATAGAAATCGAGTATGAGGGCGCCGGACAGGATGGATAAGAACGAAACGGTCTTTTCATGGGAGACGATCGCGAATATCCCGATGAAAATAGCGAACACGCCGGCGAAAACCCAAACGATCCATTGCGGCATATCGAAGCCCGGTGTCTGCGTACGAATCTGGTCGATTATCCACGGATTTGCGACATTCCAAATCCAAACGCCGATGAAAAACCCGATCAGCAATCCCCCCAGGAAGAAGACGAATTTGAATAATCCTAAGATCACCACGGCGCAAATAACACCGACAAGAATGGCGATAGGCAAATCAAGAGAAGGATTGCCGGCCAATAAATCATTTACGGCCGGGATCGTTTTAAGCAAAGGCATCAGAAAGAACATTCCCCCGACGAAACCCAATGCCGCGATGAGCACTTTCGGGAACCATCGGCTGGCGAAAAGCAGCGCGACGGAAAACGGTAAAGCGATGTACCAATAGGTGAGTAACAGTTGAAAAAAGCTGTAAATGTCCGTAACATTAACGGTTTGGATGACCTCTTCCATCAAAACTCCCCCCTTTTAACACGAATACTTTGTATATTACTCAAAGAGCATGCTTACATAACCGACCACACGCTCGTAGTCCCCGCTGATCTCGCCGCTCGTGGCGTGTTTAAGCAGTTTAGGTTTCCAATCACCGGAAGACATCAACGCAGCGGTGGGACCGAATCCGCACATGGAAATATTCAGTTCCGATATCACGGAGTACAGG
>JAAYCF010000302.1 GCA_012744415.1 Thermotogaceae bacterium | reverse complement strand
TCTGTGAATTGGCTTCAGCACCCATTTCGGCGAGCACTATCAATTGCCATACAAGACCTTTGTATTTGTTTGTATAAAATTTCGGGTAAGTTTTAAGATACTCAGGTTCCCGCTGTTTATGAAGAATATTCGGTACAATGCCAAACTGCATGATGTCGCGTTTAGCCTGTTGTACTTCAGGATCAGGTCCGGGCTTGTCCTGGATATCTTTTAACGTGAAGTAACGCACGGAAGGATTTTCTTCCTCCAATAACCAATTCGTAGCGTCTGCTTTCAGCAAGGATTTCCAATCGAGTACTTTGATCCCTCCTTAGGTTATGAAGTTCCTTTTACGTTATCCGCAAACTACCTGATGAGGCCATCTGAAGCGATTTTTCTGGTAGCCAAAGCAATAAATGGCAGGGCTATCAAAAAAAACAATATCCACATATAATCCGTACCGGTATATAAACATGGGAAACCCGGAAGAAAAAGCCCATCGGCGTATGCGGTACCAGCGCCCAAGGAATACTGCCTTTGGTATGATTATACACCCGGGTATAGGCAAAATTCGACGCCCTCACTGTAATAATGATTTGGATTAGCTCGAAATTATTAGATTGAAGTCGATTATTATACGCGTATTCGGTAACACTTTTTTTATCCATTCTGTTCCCTTGGATTCCGAATGGCCAACGATAATCAAGGATGACGTCGGAAAGATTTCGTAGTAGATTCGTGAGCGGTTTGGTTGTCACAAGACAATTGTGTCTTTGTGCCCGGTGAGCTACTTATCACGAAATGAATACGTCTTCTAAGATAAGCGTATAATTCTTCACACCATAGAGGGGATCAAAATATGGAAAGGAAAGAAACGGACATTTTTTCTCGGAACATCGTGAATAAAGACGGGATCGTTACACGATGGCCGAAAAAACAAGATGAAAGAAGAGCGGTCTTGGAGTATATCCGATCGAAGATCGATAAGGGAAGAACTTATACCGAGATAGAAATCAACGAACTCATCGACAAATGGCATAGTTTTGGCGATCACGCGTTGATTCGGAGAATGATGTACGATTTTTTTCTCATAGAAAGAGCCGAAGACGGCAGCAAGTATTGGTTAGACGAATCGGGCAACACCTAAGCGAAAGCGCGCGCGGGGCTTATCGGGAGAGTGATTCGGATCGATATACTTCTATCGCCGAGTCATTCCGCGGACCAGGTTTTCGAAGACAAGCATCCCTCCTGCGCCGCTATGGGATTTTGATTGACAAGTATCACAATGGAAAATCGAAAACATTCTACTGTGTCATTGTCAATCATATAGACTGAGAACCCTTCAAAAGGTCATGGAAGAAATGCGATCTAACGAAGAACTCGACAGAATGGAGTCCAAAGAAAGAGCGATTTCTTGTTCCGGAAAAAGCGTCCGGTTCTCCTGGTTGATACTGACCGAATAACGAGCATGAGGTGAACGAAACCAATATATAGCGAGGTGAAATTGTGGAACCCTACGTGACTACCGAAAATATTGAGCACAAAGCACGTTTGTGGTTAGAACACATCCGGCCTTACAACCAGCATGAGATGCGGTTGAACATCGCGGCGAGCGCTTTGATCGTGGTCGATATGCAACAATTCTTCCTGAACGAAGCCTCTCCCACCTTTACATGCGGTGGTGTGGCGATTCTCCCAACCGTGAAGCGCCTTCTCGATACATTCCGTCAATTTAAACGCCCCGTGATTTTCACGCGGCATGAACACCATCCTGACGACCTCGACGCCGGGATCATGGGATGGTGGTGGGAAGGCAAGTGCCTCGAAGGGAGCCCCGAAAGTGAGATTCACCCGAGTTTAGCGCCGATGCCGAACGAGAAAGTTGTCTTAAAGCACCGGTATTCCGCTTTTTACAACACAGATTTGGAGACCGTGTTGCGTTGTCTGAAAGTGGAAGACGTTGTCGTCTCGGGGATTATGACAAACATGTGCTGCGAGTCGACGGCGCGGGATGCCTATTACCGGGATTACCGGGTTTTCTTCCCGGCGGACGGAACCGGCTCGATCAACGAGGAGATGCATCTCGCGAGTCTCCTGAACCTCGCGTTCGGATTTGCCTACGTCACCACCGTCGACGACATCAGAAATCAACTCCTCCGAGAATAGTCATCTATCTTTCGGGAAGTAACCGTTCCGCATCCTTTATAAATTCGAGAATTCTAGCGTCTTTCACGCGGAGTATCTTTTTGACGCCTTCCTTTTTTTCTTCGATGATTCCAAAAGACACCAACTCTTTGATGTGTCTGGACAAGGTCGTTTTGTCAATATCAAAGTGATTCTGGATTTCGCAAATGCAGCGGCTTTCGCGATCCAGCAACTCCAGGATGCGAATCCTCTGTTCACTACCAAGCACCTTAAAAAACGCCGCTACCGACTGTTTCATCCTAACCCTCCTTGTATCCGTTTGACAAGTATACCATATAAGATGTATAATTGTACAAGTATACAACTAATAAGTTCAGGAGGAAAATGATGGAAAGAGCGAAGGAATGGAAAAAATTTATTGCGCTGGCGCTGGGGTTCCTTATTTTTTACTTTTTACCCTTCGAACATGAAGCCGTTCGCAACGCGATTTTGCAGGGGGTTACCCTGCTCGGTTCCTATGCGCGGGAGCACGTTTTGCTCTGCTTGATTCCGGCATTTTTCATCGCCGGGACAATCACGGTTTTCATCCGAGGCGACGTCATTTTACGGTTGTTAGGCCCGGGGGCCAAAAAAATCATTTCCTATCCGATCGCCGCCGTTTCGGGCGCGATTCTTGCTGTGTGTTCCTGTACCATTCTCCCGCTCTTTGGAGGCATCTATAAACGAGGCGCCGGAATCGGCCCCGGAATCGCGTTTTTGTTCACCGGACCCGCGATCAATATCACGGCGTTATTCTTAACGGGGTCCGTTCTGGGATGGGAAATATCGTTCATGCGACTGGCTGCGACAGTGATTTCGGGGATCCTCATCGGGCTGATTATGCAGGCGATATTCAGGGATAAAGGCAGCGGCGGTTTCGCCCAAACGGAAGAGAAAAACGTTCCCTGGTGGTTAGGAGTGTCGTTTTTAGGCTTGCAGATGGCCTTCTTGATCATCGGAGGCTTGAAAATAGACGGAACGATCAAAACCATTCTTTTGGTTGTGCTCGCGGGCGCGGTTCTGATACTGACGTTCCGGATGCCAAGAGAGTCAACGACTTCCTGGATAGGGGAAAGCTGGAGTTTCGCGAAGAAAATCCTGCCGTATCTGTTCATCGGTGTTTTTATCGCGGGCATTCTTTCCTCTTCCCTTCCCGAACAGGTCGTGAAAACGCTGGTTGGCGGAAACAGCCTGTTCTCGAATCTGTTCGCCTCGGTTTTTGGAATGGTGATGTACTTCGCGACCCTGACAGAGGTTCCTATTGTTCAGTCCCTGATGGGTTTAGGAATGGGAAAGGGGCCCGCTCTGGCTCTATTTATGGCGGGCAACTCGCTCAGCCTTCCGAGCATGATCGTCTTGACGAAACTGTTAGGGAAGAAGAAAGCGTTTACTTATTTTGCGTTAGTGGTTCTTTTTTCGATGAGTTGGGGCTTCATTTACGGTAATCTATAGCCGGGCGTTTGGAATAATGAATCCGGACGTTGGCTCGATACCCTTGCGAAAGTGATGCGGGTGATACGCGTAAAAACGAGTCATAACCTTAGTTATTATTTATAGCATAGGAGGAATGAGATGAAAATCGAAATTTTAGGAAAAGGGTGTCCAAACTGCGTTCAACTGGAAAAAAACGTCAATTTAGCCTTGAAGAACGCGGGGCTGGAAGCTGAAGTCAAAAAAATTACGGACCTGAATGAAATTATGGATTATGGCGTCGCGATGACCCCGGGTTTAGTGATAAACGGAAAGGTTGTCAGCGTCGGGAAAGTGTTGAAGCCCGAACAAATCGAACCGTTGCTGAAAGCGGGTGGAACGAAATGACCGAATGCGCTTGCTGTTCTGCGAAGCCGATACTGCTTTACTCCTGTTCCGGCGCCGCGAATACGGGATGGCTGGCCGATCGTGTCACGCGGGAGCTCGCGAGAGAAGGGTTCGGCAGTATGACCTGTCTGGCGGCTGTCGGGGCTCAGTTGTCCGGTTTCATCGAATCGGCCAAATCGGCTCTATTTAATGTGATTATTGACGGATGCCCCGTTGGGTGCGGCAAAAAGATTTTCGAAACAAATGGCTTGCCCTATCTGGAAGTTAAAACCACAGATTTCAATGTCATTAAGGGTAAGACGCTAATCACGGAAGAATTGGTTCGAACAGTGACAGAGGCGATAAAAAGGAAACTGACGGAGCAAACCTGCGGAAGTTCTTGCAAACCGGAATAAGCGATCAGGAATGAACCAGGAGGGCAAAAAGAAAAAGTTTTTATTTCTGCTACCCGTGACGCTCGTGAATGGTTTCAACGCAAATGAAAACGGAGACGCTAAGAAGAATGGGCGCCTCCGTTCTTTTCTCTCATAAGGATTTCGATTGCGCGTATATCTTTTCTTTCTCTTTGGGAGAAACGAGTTTATTCACGATAGAGGCGATGGTGAAAATACCGATTAAGCTGAGCGCCAGGCGTGTCAGGGCGAAGCCGGATCCCAGAGCGGTGATTTCGAAGAGGAACATCGGGATTTTGGTTGTCGACCATGCTCCAATAAAGATAAGAATATTCGAGTACTTGACCCCCTTCTTCATAAACACCGCAGCGACGGGAAAAGCGCCGTAGAGAGGTCCGGCAGCTGCGGAACCCAGAAAGAGAGCAAGAGCCGCTCCTTTCCATCCTGACTCTTCCCCCATCCACTTAACCATTAATTTGTGGGGAACCCAGGCGTCTAAAAGCCCTAAGAGGATAAAAATCGGAGGAAGAACCAAAAGCATCTGTATGAAACTGGAGACGGTCATTTGGAAACCTTTCACCCCGATCTCTCTGTTCACAAGATAAACTCCGAAAAGAGCCCCAAGAACCAGGATAAACAGTAGATACCTTTTCAGGTTTTTCATCCTATCCCACCGTCCTTCCGATGATGAACGCGACAAAAAACGAAAAAAGAAAGGCCAACCCGTTGCGTAGAAAAGCGGTCTTCTTCCCGAAATACTTGATTTCCATCGGAAGGGTCACGATACCCACCATCATCAAGGATGAGACAAACGCCCCGATTTGCCCGTAACCCGCTCCGTTTTGAAGCAGTAAAGCAGCCATGGGAAAAGCGATAAACCCCGGGATCAATGTGATCGCACCGATCGTAGAAGACAGAACAATCCCCCACCATCCAGATGACGAACCGATAAGTGAGCTGATTGTTGCGGGTTCGAAAAAGGCGAGAACCAGACCGACAAGGGCGACCACTCCCAATAGCTGCGGAAGGATTTTTTCAAAGGCCTTCCACGCTTTTTTAAAGGCTTGTTTTGTCTTTCCCTTATCGATAAAAAAAGAAGATAGGGCTAAAAACGCCGTCAGCGC
>JAAYCF010000003.1 GCA_012744415.1 Thermotogaceae bacterium | reverse complement strand
TTTTTTCGAAAATAACCGGCTGGAGACGGCATCGGGTAACGCCGATAGATAATGGATTCGTTTCCAGTTAGCCATCAGAGTGTCCTTTTCTGAAAGAGAGCGGACTTCTCCGTCTATCAAAAACATTATGTAATCGGCGATACGGGCGATATCATCCGTGATGTGGGACGAAAAAATCACCGAATGCTCCTCATCTGCCGCGATGTGAGAAAGCGTTTCCAACAGTTCCCGTCGGATCACCGGATCCAAGCCGGAAGTGGGTTCGTCTAAAATGATCAGTTTCGGATCATAGGCTAAGGAAAGCGCCAAAGAAAGTTTCACTTTCATCCCTTTGGAAAGTTCTTTCACTTTCATGATCCGGTTGATCGCGAAGGTATTTAACAAGTGCTCGAAGGTTCCGCCGTCCCAATTCGGATAAAAACGAGATACGAACCCTTCTGTCCATGCGACACTCCGGTTTTCGTAAAACCGGGGGTCCTCCTCGACGTACCCAGTCTGCCGCCGTATTGCCAGAGTGTCTTTCGGATCGTTTTTTCCGAACAGACTGACCTCTCCGCCAAAGGTTTGGGAGTGTTGGTATCTTAAGAATGGATTGAGAGAGAGTGAACCGTCGGAATGGAAGCAAATCCCCGGTTTCTCACAAAAAAGAGGGAGGAACCGGGGAAGAAAGATTATCGGAACAGCGCGTTAATATCCGCTCCGCTTCGGTCGACGCGATTGTTGTTCTGGGAGCAGTCATCGTTATCCGGGTTTCCGTCAAGGTAGATGTCTGGATCCAAGGAGATCATCAGCCGGTAACAATTGGGGAACTCGCCTTCATTGGGTGAGGAACTGTCCCAGTCTCGTTCATAGACCAGTACGATCGTTGCCCCTGCCGCTAAAGTCCGGATTTCTTTTTGAACAAGAACCGTTCCTCCCGTGGCGCTGGAACACGGGACGTAGCTCGGCATCTGATAGAGCAGCGCGACCGCTTGGTTGGGGCCGGACGAAAAATCTTTCAATGTGATGTTCTTTACGACCGCCGTTATCCGGATGCGCCCCCGGAACGGGCTATCTCTGCGGATGATCTGAAAAACGATTTCGACGGCGGCGATGTCGGGGCACGTCGAAACGGGAAGGAGCGTTCCGATGATCATCGGGTTAACCAACTGTACGACGCCCAGTGTCACGCATTTTAACGTAAAGGACGCGCGAGCCGACGTAATCGGATTTGGAGAGAGAATCTGCAAAGCTTGCCAGTGTTCTCCCTCCGTGCTCAACTCCCAATAGGTGTTGACCGTCAGCGTTCCGGCTTTCTCGAATCGGATTTTTTGGATCGGAGCGCTTGCCCCGTCGCTGCGAATCCATTTGTATTCCACAATTCCGGGAGAGTCGACGGTAATCTTTCCAGCGAACTCAAATCGTTTCGGGCATTGGCCAGAATAGGTTGGGGGTGAGACCGAGGCCGTCACCCTTGTCACTTTCGCTTCGACCTGGGGTGCCAGTAGCAAGAGCGCGAGAACAAAACATAACCATACCAATTGACGTTTCCTAATCATTTTACCCTCCTTTCGTTCTCCTCAGTCATCAAAACATATGTTCTTCTCAAAGGTTCGGGCTTCACTGAACGGAAAGAAACGCGGTTGAGAAACCCTGAGATTGAAAAGAACGGATGCGTTGCCATCTGTTGCGGGAGAATGCGGTGGCTGTTCGAAAGAACGAGGGATCCGTGTCGATTAAGCCTGAAGCGAGCGTCGCTGTATGGGATCTTCATCTGCATCGTAAAGCATATCCTTGATGAGTATACCACAATGTAAAAAAAGTTATCACGTCTACGTCCGAACCGGATCGCCCTGGTTTAAAGAGAGGCAAGATTTGAATCCGGAGCATCCGGGAGGGGTGATCGAGGAAGTCGGCGCAATAAAAACGCCGTCCGATCGAGCGGACGGCGTTATGATCTTGTTGTTTTCGTTAGATTTGAAACCGGTAGTTCGGGGATTCCTTCGTGATCGAGATATCATGCGGATGACTCTCTTTCATTCCCGCCGGAGAGATTTTGACGAATCGGGCGTTTCGCTGCAATTCCGCGATGTTTTTCGCGCCGCAATAACCCATTCCTGATCTCAGTCCCCCGCACAGCTGATAAACGATATCGCTGACACGCCCTTTGAAAGGCAACATGCCCTCGACTCCTTCGGGAACCAGTTTTTCGGAATTGACGCCTGACTGGAAATAACGGTCGCTGCTACCGGCTTGCATCGCGCCGATGCTGCCCATTCCGCGGTAAGCTTTAAACTTTCTGCCGTCATAGATGATCGTTTCTCCGGGCGCTTCTTCCGCTCCGGCGAAGATCGACCCGATCATGACTGTGGAAGCTCCCGCCGCAATCGCTTTTGCAACGTCACCGGAGTATCGGATGCCGCCGTCGGCAATGATCGGTAGGTCCAATTCCCGGCTTGCTTTTGCACAATCGAAGATGGCGGAAAGTTGCGGAACTCCCACTCCCGCGACGATACGGGTTGTACAGATTGATCCGGGCCCGATTCCGACTTTCACCGCGTCGACGCCAGCTTTGTGTAACGCGACGACTGCTTCATAGGTCGCAATATTGCCGCCGATCACCTGCATCTGAGGATATAGTCGTTTAATCTCGGCCACTCGGTTGAGCACATTTTTTGAATGGCCGTGAGCGGTGTCCACCACGAGGGCGTCCACCCCTACCGCAATCAGCGCTCGAACGCGCTCCATCGTGTCATCGGAGGTTCCGACGGCGGCGGCCACCATCAGCCTGCCTTTGGCATCCCGTGAAGCGTGGGGGAACTCGACCACGCTTTTGATGTCCTTAATCGTGATCAATCCGACGATCTTGCGTTGATCGTCGATAATCGGTAATTTTTCGACCTTGTGCCGGTGAAGCACTTTTTTCGCTTCCTCCAGAGAGATGCCCGTCTTGGCCACGACAAGCTTATCGAAGGGCGTCATGAGGTCTTCCACCAGACGATTCTCATCATCCTCGAACCGGATATCACGATTCGTTACGATGCCCAGCAGCGTCTTTTCACCATCGATAACGGGAAGACCGCCGATCTTGTACTCCCTCATTAGCCGTTCGGCTTCTTTGACCTTCATTCCGGGATGGATGGATACCGGATCGAAGATGATCCCGTTCTCCGTTCGTTTCACCAGATCAATTTGTTCGGCCTGCTTCGCGATGGACATGTTTTTATGGACGACGCCGATCCCACCGACGCGAGCAAGAGACTTCGCCATGGCGCTTTCAGTCACCGTATCCATCGCGGCGCTGACAAGCGGTACCCGGATCGCCAATTTGCGGGTAAAGCGCGAAGTTAGGTCCGTTTCTGCGGGAACGACTTCCGAGTAGCGCGGGCATAGCAGCACATCGTCAAAGGTAAGACCTTCTAAGAATTCCATCATCGGTACCTCCTTCATTTTCCTGATATTCTAACACGTATCGATTAAAAGTACGCGCCCCGAAAAGAGAAGCTCCGAAGCAAGCGTTATTCGGGGGAAGAGAGGTCCGATGGGGATCGTCCCGTACTGATGGATGGTAGCAATCAACCTTAACCGCGGGATCGTGGGTACGGGGTGTGGAAAAGGGGAGTTTTCCGATTTCGCGAACAGACTCCATTAATATGTTATAATAATATGTATCATGTTCTGCTTTTCCCGATTCGTGCTCGCCCGATGCGCGCGCTCATCGGTTCGACCCGTTTCATTGCCTGCCTACCCCAAACCGATCCGGCGTTCTATCATTCGGATCAACAGATGTTAATGAGGAAAGGAGGAAGGATATGAAACGAAAGGTATTGTCTATCTTACTGACGCTCTCTATTCTCTCGTTGCTGGTGACGTGCACTGTGACTCCTTTTTACTTACTCATCGATTTGAATCAAGCTTTGGCGCTTCTCAAACAATATTTGTGCCTGCCGGAAACAAGTACAGGCACAGAGACAAACCGGGCTATTTATCTAGGTATCAACCTTCACACGGGGGATGTGATTTTAGAGGACAACCCCTTTAACGCGGGTTTCCAAACCACGGTGGGACAGGAAGCGTTTTTTTTCGTCCTGGATGAGGACCCGCTCGCGAGACTGGCGCACGTGTTAAGGTATCTTCTGGTCGCCAGGTCTGACGGGAGTATCCTCCTGAACCAACTGGTCAAATGGACTCCCCTTGTAAATGGGGTTGCGGTGATGTCTGCCGAGCTTTTCGACCCAACGACCGGGCTTATATGGCAAAACTATCCGGGCAATCAGTTAACCCCTTCGGCGCGTTCACAAATTCGAGCGGCGCCTGTCAAGGATGTCACGAACGAAGTGGAAGGAGCGATCGTGGTTAACGGCAATAATCCCGCCAAGTATCCGGATGCCGGAATTTCGAAAGACGCGGAAAATATGAAGGGATTCTATGATTCTTTTGCGCCGATGAGCGAAGTTGAAGCGCTGGATCCACCGGATAACACCGAATCAGATCTTGAAGGGGCGATCGAGGATATGTACGTAGCCGGTGTGGAGGATTTGACGATCTATATCGCCACACATGGAAGCTCCGATATGGTGGTGATGGGATCTTCAACGATGACGGCAGCGGAGTTTGCGGATACGATCGCCGAGTATCCCGATATGACCTTCAAGGTGATCCTGGATAGTTGTAAAAGCGGGAGTTTCATGGATGAATTGTCGACGTTACCGAACGTGGCCATTGCGTTGACTTCGACAAGCGCAACCCAAAGCGCGTACGGTGATATTGACGGCGCGGACGATCCAAACCCGGATGATGAAGGCGGGGAATGGACGAGCGGGTTTCTCGAAGACCTGGAAGACTATTCTGCGGATTGGGAGTTATACTTGTTACAAGCCGAGCTGTTCGGAATCTCCCCAAAAGTCTTTCTCTACAGCGATTGTTTCAACTCCGCTTGGGAGAAGGATTGCGCGCGGATCAAAGGCTTAAGCACCCCGCAACGCTACAGCCCAGACTTTTAGGAGATAAGCGTTCTAGCGGCTTCCGAAGAATCGAGTATTCGGATCGGTTAATTTTTTTTGCGTTCATGGTATGATCCCCGGTAGTAAGCGTGCGTAGATTAGGTATTTCGGCTAAAGGGGAGCTGCCAAATGGATGTTCAATTTTTAGTTTTAGTCTATTTTGTCGGCATGTTCGTGGACTGGGTCTTTCAAACGAATTGGCAAGCGGCAAACAAGAGTCGCTGGGTTTCGGGTGACAACAAGAAACAGAGTTTGCGTGCTTTATTGACGCATGCCGTGATCTACGGGGCCGGCACCACGCTACCGGTAGCCTTGTTATTGGGCAGAGCCCAAGACTTAGGGTTTTACGGCTTGGTCCTGACGGCGTTGACGGTCACACACGCCTTCATCGATAGCCGGATACCGGTTCGTTGGGTGATGAAATACGTTAAACGGATGCGAGACGATCAAATCGACAACTATGCGGAGTATGGATTTCTGCATTTGGGAATTGACCATCGTTTGCACGAACTGGTGATCGTTTTCCTGAGCTTTTTTGTTTAAGGGGGTTTGATCGCCCGAAACCGGGGTTCAAAATCGCTTTGGATTTCCCCGTTCCCGGTTTGTTATTCAGCGCCCGCGATCTCTTTTTGGGTTTTTTTGCTAAATGAAGCAAGCAGTAATCGATAGGATTCGTCGATCATGCTTTTCAAGACCTCGTCCGGCACACTGCCGAGGAGGCTGACTGAATTCCAGTGGACTTTATTCATGTAGTAACCGGGAACGATATCGGCATACGCCTCTCTTAAAGCCATCCCGCGCTCGGGCTCCAGCTTCAGCGTAATAATCGGCTGCCCTTCCTTGTTCCCGCCCACCATCGCGTACATCTTCCCGCGCAACATATAGCGCGTGACTTCCCATTCCGTTTTAAAATCCTTATCCGTGCCTGCTTTCGTCAAGCAATAACCGTCAAGCCAGTCGTATTTCATGAGACCTCCCTGTGATGTCCTTTTCATCGGGATTTTGGATCGGCGATATCTCTCAGCCCGTCCCCTAATAGGGTGAAGGCAAGAACTGCCCAGGCGATCATGATCCCGGGGAAGATCGCGAGCCACGGCGCGCGCACCAGGAAACGCTGTGATTCCATCAAGAGGCGCCCCCAACTCGGAAAAGGAGGTTGCGTGCCGAGACCTAAATAACTCAACCCCGATTCGGAAAGGATTGTATAGGCGAAACTTGAACTTGATAATACGGTAAGCGGCGCCAGGATATTTGGCAAGTAATAGAAAAGCACCTGCCTCAGGTATGAAACGCCCATCGCGCGGGCCGCAACCGCGAAATCCTTTATTTTTATCTGCATAACGGCGTTTCTGACTTCTCTGGCGAAGATTGGGATGCGAGCGAATCCGATCGCCAAGATGGTGTTTTTAACGTCGGGACCTAAAACGGAGATAATCGCGATGGCGAAGATGATGGCGGGGAAAGCGTACAACCCGTCCATCAGGCGCATGATGATTTCATCCGCCCACTTAGCCGAAAGGCCGGCGAGGAGGCCGAAAGCCGTTCCGAATCCCAGCGATATCGCCGTCGAGATCAACCCCACCATGAGCGCGTTTTGACTGCCGACCATGCACCGGCTGAAGGTATCCCTTCCGAAATCATCGGTCCCGAACGGATGCTTCCACGAAGGCG
>JAAYCF010000301.1 GCA_012744415.1 Thermotogaceae bacterium | reverse complement strand
GTGGATGTTTTCTCTTCCATAGGATTCTACCCCTTTTTTCCGTCTTCTGCGCAACGGTTTTATTTTTATTTTTTCGTCGTCGGATCAAAAAAGACAATCAAATGAATTATACCACTTGTTTGATTGTTATCCCGCTCAAACACCGATTGTATTCTATCGCGATTCCACTCCGTTGCAATTTTTCCCGGTTTCTGATACACTTCAAGGGAACCGATTTTGTTAAGGAGATGAATGCCATGTTCGGTTGCGCGCCGGGTAGAGCCAATATTATCGGAGAACATGTAGACTATAATGACGGGTATATCTTCCCCTTCGCGATCGAGCGAAAAACGACCGTCCATATTAAGCGGTCACCCGATTCCGCGTTCTGCATTCGATCGGAGGGTTTCGGAGATTTTCGAATTAACCCGGAGGAGTTAGAACAGCAAGGGGATTGGGCTGATTATTTCAAAGGAGTTTTTTGGGTTTTAAGAAAACACGATCGGTTCCCGCCCTTTCCCGTGACCCTCGATATCGTATCGGACGTGCCGATTGGCGCTGGCTTATCCAGCAGCGCGTCTATTGAAGTGGCCACTCTTGCTGCCTTGAATGGCTTCTTCCGTTTAGGATTGAATGAAAAAACCCTTGTAGACTACGCCAAAGAAGCAGAAAATGCATTCGTGGGGGTTCAATGCGGGATAATGGACCAATTCGCCTCAGTTATGGGAAAAGAAGGGCAAGCGATCTTTATGGACACGCGGTCAGGAGACTACACGTATGTGCCAATCGAATTAGGAGAAAAAACATTCTTGATCGTCAATTCGAAGGTGTCTCACGCATTGGGTTCGGGGGAATATAATCGCCGACGGGCGGAATGCGCGCTTTGCCTTGACACCGTGCATCGAAATAGCTTTCGAGATTTTTCCGTGGACGAACTCTACGAAAAACGGGCGCTACTCTCTCCGGAAGCCTATAATCGGGGATTACATGTGTTAACCGAAATCGAAAGAGCTCTTCTGTGTAAAGACGCGTTGATAGGAAAGGATTGGCCGCTCGTTGGAAGACTGCTGATACAGAGCCATGAAAGCCTGCGAGATAATTACAACGTCAGTTGTGAAGAAATCGAGTACCTGATCGAGCGTATGATCCGTTTCCCGGCCGTATTGGGCGCTCGCATTATGGGTGGAGGGTTCGGAGGCAGCATCATCGCATTGGTAGAGTCTAACGCCATCCCATCGATCCTATCCGAGCTAGAGGAAAGTTACTTCCAACAATATCATATCAAGCTGGAAGGTTACCCGGTTAAGCCCTCTGAAGGAGCGCGCTACGTTGGTTGATGACGCAACAGAATTAGCCTTTTCCTTGCAAAATGAAATCCGGAAAACCCTTCCGCCCGAATCGAGAGTGGCGATCGCCTTCTCGGGCGGTATGGATTCGACCGTAGCGGCTTGCTGCGTTCGAGCTGCGATCGGTGAGGAGCGGGCGGTATTGGTCCATTTTAACTTCGGCCCATACACCTACCAAAAAACCGCGGAAAACGTTAAATCTTTATCCCGACGGATCGGGCTTCCTCTGATTCTGATTGATAAACAGAAAGAAATAGAAGCGGTATCTCGAAAAGGACCCTCGTGCAACCTTTGCACCAAGCGCGTCAAATTAGGGGGCATGATGGCGTTCGCGAATGAGCATCGGGCAGACTGGATCATATCCGGCGCAAATCAAAGCGATACGTGGGGTCAATACGGGATTCCGATTCACCGGAATACCTATTCGCCGCTCTTTCATCTCAATAAACCGGAAATCCGGGTTTTGCTTGAATACTTTGGGTTCGCTCTTGGAGATGTACGATCGGGAGAGTCCGCGCTACGAGAAGGATGTAAACTAAAACACCTGATGAAAGCGATGGCTGTTCCCGAATACCATGGAAAAGCGGTATGTCTTTC